>JAYUTY010000299.1:0-4638 GCA_043754875.1 Gemmatimonadota bacterium | reverse complement strand
CGATCGAGATCGGTGCACCGAGCGCGTTGCCCGTGCCGACGACGATGCCGACCTCCAGCTCGTAGTCGAGGCGACGCGTCGGACCGAACGACGGTTCCGGCGCGGACTCGTCGCGCGTCTGACCCATCGGACGTCGCACAGGCGTACCACTCGGCACGATGGATGATGCGCGACCGTGGTAGCCGATCGGCACCCACTTGTAGTTGGGGAGGAGCGCATTGTCGGGGCGAAACATGCTGCCGACGTTCGTCGCGTGATGGACGGAGGCGTAGAAGTCGGTGTAGTCACCAACACGTGTCGGGACGAGCATCGTTGCACTCGCCTGCTCGATGAGGAGCGCGCCGGCGAGCGACTGCGCCATCGCACCGGCCGGCGTCGCATCGCCGAGGAGCTGACTCAGGGCGCCGCGCAACTCGCTGAGCGCCGAGCGGCCGGCGGCGAGCAGCGGGTTGAGTGCACCCTGCGACGCCGACTCACGCACCAGGGCGACAAGGTCGTCGTCGAGGAGACCATGGTCCGCCAAGGCGACGAGATCGACGATGTGATCACCGATCGCTACACCCGGTCTCGCGGTGCGATCAGGCGCGACGAAGATCCCGAGCGGAAGGTTCTGAATCGGGAAGTCGGTCATGGCGTCGTTCGCCGACTCCACCCAGGAGCGGAGGTCGGCGCGATGCGTACTGTCGAGCGTCTGGGTCACAGGAGGCCGAGCTGATGGAGGTCGTCGATCGGCTCGCGAAACGAGCACGATCCGAAGGCGAGCGCGAAGGAATCACGCATGTGACCGATCTGCTCGCACGTGATGACGTGCGAGCGCCATTCGATGGCAGTGTCGCTCACGCGCAGGGCGCCCGCCTCGCGTTCGTCGAGCAGGACGGTGAGCGTCTCGGTTCCAGCGCCGCTGCGTGCGAGCGTCGCGGCGAGGAAGACGTTCAGAAAACCGTACATCATGGCGCGGGGTGCACGGTCGGCGTAGGTGAGCGCGTACTCGCCGCGAAGCGGATGGTGCAATCCCGCCGTCGCCTTGAAGGGCATCGCGAGCGCGGCACAGCGGGAGATGAAGCGGGCAACGTGCTCGGCTGGTGGAATGGCGTCGGGCGTCACGCCACCGGTGCGGATCTTGGCACGCGCGCCGCGAGCCGCGACGATTTCGAGCAGGGCAGCGGGATCATCGGCGACGGGCAGCTCGACATACACTGTCCCGACGCCGGCGAGCGCGTCGACGACCCGCGTGATCATCTGCACGTCGCTCGCCTTGACCTCGGCGACGTCGACGACGAAGCGATCCCGCCAGCGAGCGTTCCAGGCGTCGAGCAGTGCGGCATCGCCGCTCGCGTCGGCGCCGATGACGGCGCTGAGTCGCCAGACCATATCGCCGGCGCGCTCAGTCTCAGCTGCGCGTGCAAACTCCTCGAGCCGACTCGCCGGCAGGACGAATCGGCCCAGTGCCCATGCGTCCACGCTCTGGAGATAACCGGCGTAGTTGGCAACCGCGCGAGGCATGTCGAGCCCCGCGGGGGGAAAGAGCCCCGCGTAGTCGATCAGCTCCGTGAGCAGTGCGCGAAGCGTGGCCGTCGGCATGCAGGAATCAGCGAGCCGCCTTCTTGGGAGCGGCCTTTTTGGGAGCCTCCTTCCTGGGCGCGAGGATGGAGCCTCGGCACTTCGGCGAGCCGCAACGGCACGTGTAGAAGCGCTCGTCTTCCTCGGTGTGGTCGTCGGTGCGCTCGTACTGATAATCATAGAGCAGCTCTTCGCCCGCCTTGATGCTGCGACGCGCCTCGATGAAGATGCGCTTGCGGTCGGTCACCGCCTCGCAGTTGCCATCGCACGAGTGGTTGAGGAAGCGCGCAGCGTTGCCCTGCACCGCACCGTCGATGACGACCTTGTCGTCCACGGTGAAGAGGAAGGTGTGGTGGCGTCCCATCTTGTCGTCGTCGTAGCGCTTGTCGGCGGTACGCCACGAGATGCGCTGGCCGAGATACTCGATGATGCGCGTCCCCTTCTTGATGGCGCGGGTGGCGAAGGCGCCGGTGCCCTGGATCTCCGAGGTGCGGAGCTCGAGGTACGGGTTGGGCTCTTCCTTCCACGGATATCGCGCGAGGACGCCGCGCTTGCTGCCGTTCTTCTTCACGGAGCGCTTCTTCTGCTTGGATGTCGCCATGGAGTGCGTGGGGGTTGGCTCAGGACCAGGGACGACCGTCGCGCAGGCGCTCGAGGAGCTCCTGATCGGACAGCGTGTCCAGCTCGGCATTTGCGGCGAGCATCGTCTCGGAGGAGAGTATGCTGGTGCGGGCGTCGCTGCCATCCGCGGGGGAGAAGAGGAGCACGAGGGTGCCCCACGATTCCTTCCCGATCATCACCTGCCAGCGCAGGCCATTCGCATCGATGATGGTGCGCATCTGACGATGGAGTCGAGCCGTCGCGCGGTGCAGCGCACCGCGCGGGCGAGACTATGCGGCGAGATTCTCGCGCGTGCGGCGATAGGCTTCGGCAGCATGGCGAAGTGCGAGCAGTGCGGACGCCTCGAGCTCGTACTCCATCTGCATGGACGCGAGCTGGTTGGGCGCATGCTTGCCGGAGACGCGCTTTCCGAGCTCCTCGCAGCCGGCGTGGCGCCGAGCGTACTCGCGGCTCGCGTGCCACAGCGCGTTGGCCTTGTGCCACCACTGCTCATCCTCGCTGGGATGCACGCGTGCGGCGGCGTTCGAGTACTCCTCTGCCAGCTCGGCGAGCGAACCATCGCACATGCGGCAGAGGTCATCGAGATGCTTGTGCTCCAGATCCGGCTCGTCGGCGGCGGACATCTTGGCCGAGCGATCATGCTGACGGCAGCATTCGATCGCGGCGCGGTAGAGCGCATCGGCGCGATTGCGGACGACCGGCAGCGAATCCGGGGTGGCCGTGGAGGTGGCGCGAGAAGATGCGTGCGACATGGTGGGATCAGGCTGGAAGGCAGCGGACGCGTGACCTAACGACCGACGGCGTGAAAGATCGCCAGGCACGCGCGGCGGGCCAAGTGCAGGCACCGGGGGACGATCCGTCAGGGTTGGCCCAAGGCCGTGAGCGCTTCGTTTCATTGGAATGGAGACGACGGAGCGTCGGTTCGGGCACGATCGCTTGCCCGGCGGCATCGCGCGCGCTTGCTTATCCGGATCATGGCATGCGTCCTGTTCGTCGACGATGAGCCGATCGTTCGCCGCGCCGTCCAGCTCTATCTGGCACAGGCCGGCCATGCCGTGTTCACCGCGGCCACCATCGCGGAGGCGCAAGTGGTCTGTCTCCGCGAGCCGCTCGACGGCGTCTTCCTCGACATCTGGTTGGCCGGCGGCGAGAGCGGATTCGAGCTCGTGGACTGGCTCAACGAGCAGCTGCCGGAGCTGGCGCCGCGCATCGTGTTCGTGACGGGGCATGCCAATCCGCAGGCCGGCGCGACCAGGCTGCGCCGCAATATCGACCGTCCACTCCTGGCGAAGCCATTCGAGATGCGCGCGCTCGATGCACACATTGCCGAGTGGGCGCGGAAGAGGGCGAAGTGGGGGATGGAGGAAGAGCGGGAGTAGGTGACGCGCTAGAGTGCCCGCTCGCCTCGACCGCGCGCGGCGATGGGCCAGCTGGTCTCGAGCATTCCACCCCGCACGCCGAAGACGACGTCGTTGAGGTGCACGACGATACAGACGTGATTCGGCACGACACGTACGCGCTCACCGACCCGGGGCCGCCAGCTCGACTCGCCGAGATCGAGCACGCCGTGCTCCTCCGACATGCGGGAGACGATCACCTCGGGATGCTCGACGAGCTGGCCAAACCCCTCGCCGGGTGCGCCGCGCACGGGCTCGCGGCCGAGCGACTTGGTGCCGGCATCGATCACGGCCTGACCTGGGACCGCGGTGGACACGACGGTCGCGAGGACGGTGAGCGCGCAGTCGTCCCACGCGCAGGCGCCGATCGCCGCGGTGGTGCGATCGTTGTAGACGTACGTGCCGGGGCGGAACTCGGTCACCCCGGCAATCTCGTGCGTCTGCCACATCGTCGGCGTGGAGCCGCCGCTCACGACACGCGGCGAGAGACCAGCGTCGTCGAATCGGGAGAGCGCGTGGCCGATGGCGTCGCCGAGCGTGGCGAGCGGGCCGACCTGCTCATCGACCGGCTCACGCACGTGGCCTGGATAGAAGGCGATCCCATCGAAGCGAAGGCCGTCGGTGCGTGAGGCCTCCTGTGCGAGCGCGATGGCGTCGGCCACGGCCGGCAGTCCGACGCGATGCATGCCGAGATCGAGCTCGACGAGCACCGCCGTCTCCCGCCGTGCGGCGCGTGATGCACGCGCGAGCTCGGCAATCGCCAGCGGCGAGTCGAGGGCGACAGTGAGCCGCACGTTGGGCGGGAGCGCGGCGAGCCGCCGCGCGCGAGGCGCACCGACCGGCGGGTACGCGACGAGGATGTCGCCGCACACCTCGCTCATCACTTCGGCCTCATGCGGGGTGGCGCAGGTCAGCCCGGCCGCTCCGCGTGCCAGCTGCATCGCGCCGATGCGAGGCGACTTGTGCGTCTTGACGTGCGGCCGCAGCGCGAGTGAGTGCGCACGGGCGTAGGCCGCCGCGCGATCGAGGTTGGCGTCGAGCCGGTCGAGATCGACCAGCA
>JAYUTY010000298.1:0-4639 GCA_043754875.1 Gemmatimonadota bacterium | reverse complement strand
CTACCGAGGGATTCACCGATGTGCTCGCGCTCGCGCGCCAGGATCGCGCCTCGCTCTACGATCTCGCCCGCCACCATCCGCCCCCACTCGTCGCTCGTGGCGACACGGTCGGCGCCCGCGAGCGAATCGTCCCGGAGGGAGTGCAGCTTGCGCTCGACGATGCCGCCGTCGCCGACGTCGTGGCGCGTGTGACGGCCCTCGCGCCAGACGTCGTCGCGATCGCGCTGCTGCATGCCTACGCCGACGAGTCGCACGAGCGACGGCTGGAAGGAGCGTTGCACGCGGCTCTTCCGAAGGTCGTCGTGGTGCGAGCGTCCGAGGTCTTCCCGGAGATCCGCGAGTACGAGCGCACGGCGACGGTCGTCGCCGAGGCGTACCTGCGGCCCGGCGTCGCGCACTACCTCGAGCGACTGACCGAGCGCGCCGCCGCACTCGGCGTGCCCGCACCCGGCGTGATGACGTCCGCGGGTGGCATGCGCACCGTTGGTCAGGCGGCTGGCGCGGCGGCCTCGCTCGCGCTCTCCGGCCCGGCCGGCGGTGTCGTTGGCGCAGCCGCGGTGCTTCGCGCCGCCGGCTTCTCGAGCGCGCTCACCGTCGACATCGGCGGCACGAGCGCAGACGTCGGCTTGATCCTCGACGGCGAGCCGCTCGTGGAGCCGGGTGGGCGCGTGGCTGGCGTGCCGATCGCGCTGCCGCGCGTGCTCGTCGAGACAGTATCGGCGGGTGGCGGCAGCCTCGGCTGGGTGGACGACGGCGGCGCATTGCGCGTGGGCCCGAGGAGCGCTGGTGCAGTGCCGGGACCAGCGGCGTTCGGACGCGGCGGCACGCAGCCCACCATCACCGATGCGCACGTCGTCCTCGGCCACATCACCGCAAGCGCGCTGAGTGGTGGGGTGACGCTGGACGTCGAGGCCGCTCATCGCGCCGTTGCGTCGCTCGCCGAGCGGCTCGGCGTGAGCTCCGAGCGTGTCGCGCGCGCGATGCTCGATATCGCCGACGCATCGGTGGCGCGCGCGCTCCGGCGCGTGAGTGTGGAGCGCGGCGTGAGCCCGCGCGACTGCGTGCTCGTGCCGTTCGGCGGAGGCGGGCCGCTGCACGCCTGCGGACTCGCCGACCAGCTCGGGATGACGCGCATCTTCGTGCCCCCGCACGCGGGGGTGCTCAGCGCCCTCGGCCTCGCCATCACGGCCGAGAAGCGCGACCGTCTCGTGAGCGTGCTCGCCCGCACGGATACGATGGACACGACGGTGCTCTCGGTCGTCCTCGACCGCGCGTCAGCTGGGCTGGCGAAGGAGGGCGAGTGGGATCGAAGCTGGACGGCGCGCCTGCGCTACGTGGGGCAGGGACACGAGCTGGACGTGCCACTCGCACCCGGCGATGACGGTGCAATGGTGGCCGAGCGATTCACGCGCCTCCACGCGCAGCGGAATGGCTTCACACTCGAAGCGCCCGTAGAGATGATCGGCGTGCGTCACGTGGCGAGCGGGCCATCGCATCCGGTGCGCTTCCACCGCGCCGAGCCGGGCACGTGGAACAGCGAACGTCCGATGGACGAAGGACTCGATTACGACGTCGAGTTGCGAGGACCGTCGGTCGTCGTGCTGCCGGGTGCCACGCTGCGCATCGCGCCAGGCTGGATCGGCGCTCCGCATCCCACCGGCGGCTGGCTGCTCGACCGCGAGGGTGTGGCATGAGCGAATCCGTGAAGGACACGACGCTCGACGCGCTGGAGCTCTCGGTGCTCGCGCACGGGGTGGCGATGATCGCTGAGGAGATGGGTGCTGTGCTCGTGCGCAGCGCGCTGTCGCCCAACATTCGCGAGCGGCGCGACGCGTCGTCCGCCCTGTTCGACGCGCAGGGGCGAATGATCGCGCAGGCGGCGCACATCCCCGTGCATCTCGGGGCGATGCCCGAGTCCGTGGCGGCCGTGCGCGCGCGCTCGCCGCGTCCCGGCGACGTCTTCCTGCTCAACGATCCGTATCACGGCGGCTCGCACCTCCCCGACCTCACCCTCGTCGAGGTCGTCGAGATCGATGGCGAGATCGGGGGCTTCACCGCGGTGCGTGCGCATCATGCCGACGTGGGTGGGATGAGCCCGGGCAGCATGCCGCAGGGCGCGACGGAGCTCGTGCAGGAGGGGCTGATCATTCCGCCAGTGCGCCTCGTGCGCGCCGGCGTGCTGGACGAGGAGCTTCTCTCGCTCGTCCTCGCCAACGTGCGCACTCCCGCCGAGCGGCGAGGTGATCTGGGCGCCCAGCTTGCGGCGTGTGCGACTGGCGCGGCAGGGTGGCGGGCACTCGCCGCGCGGCTGGGACGTCTGCGCCTTGCCGCGGCATGCGATGCGCTGCTGGACTATGCGGAGCGTCGAGTGAGGGCGCGGCTCGCACCGCTCGAGGGACGGACCGGGCATGCGGTGGACTGGCTCGAAGGCGATGGCGTGACCGAAGGCGACATCGACGTCGTCGTCTCACTCGCGGTGCGCGATGGAGCGCTCGCACTCGACTTCACGGGGAGCGCGCGGCAGGTCGCCGGCAATGTGAACTGCCCGGCCGCAGTCACGCGTGCCGCCGCCGTCTTCGCGCTGCGCACGCTGCTCGACGACGACGTGCCGACGAACGATGGGATTGCGCGAGCCATCACACTCGTGCTCCCGGATCGCAGCAGTGTGAACGCTGCCTGGCCGGCCGCCGTGGCCGCGGGCAACGTCGAGATGTCACAGCGGATCGCCGACACGATCCTCGCCGCCATGGGCGACGCCGGCATCGACGTCGCCGCGCAGGGGCAGGGCACGATGAACAACGTGACCTTCGGCGGACCCGGTTGGACCTTCTACGAGACGCTCGGCGGCGGGCAGGGCGCGAGCCGCGACGCGGCGGGGCCATCGGCGGTGCACGTGGGGATGAGCAACACGCTCAACACCCCGATCGAGGCGCTGGAGCGCTCCACGCCTCTACGTGTGGAGCGCTACGCGCTTCGGGCCGGATCGGGAGGCGCGGGGGCGAACATCGGTGGCGAGGGAGTGGTGCGTTCCTATCGCGCGACGGAACCATGCGTCGTCACGCTGCTCACCGAGCGGCGCCGGCACGCGCCACGCGGCGTGGCGGGCGGAGGCGTCGGCGCGGTCGGCCGCAATCTTCTCAATGGCGAGCCGCTCCCCGCAAAGTGTCGGCGGCAGCTCCGGGAGGGCGACGTGGTGACGATCGAGACGCCCGGTGGCGGTGGCTACGGCATCGCGATGGGCGACGCGCCTGCGGCCAAGGAGCGCTCCTAACCCGCCCGTCGCGCCAGGCCTGATCGCAGCTCCACGACGAACGACGAGCCGCGCCCGACCTCGCTCTCCAGCGTGAGCCGATACTTCATCGCCTCGCACAGCGCGCGCGTGATCGAGAGCCCGAGGCCGGTGCCCCCGAATCGTCGTGTGACCGAGGCATCCGCCTGCTCGAACGCGTCGAACACGGCACCATGCCGATCGGCGGGAATCCCCACCCCCGTGTCGCGAACGATGAGGCGCACCGGCGCGCCCGTGACCGGATCGGCCTCGAGTGTGACACACACCTCGCCCGCTTCGGTGAACTTGAGTGCGTTGCCCACCAGATTGAGCAGCACCTGCCGGAGCCGCGTCTCGTCGGTGTACGCGGGCTGCACGAGCTCCGGCACCACGCCGTGGAGGCGCACGTTGCGATCCGCGATCCGCATGGCGAGCCCGCCCACCACCTCGCGCACGAGATCGTCCACGCGCACGAGCGAGTGCTCGAGCGTGAGATGGCCGGCCTCCACCTTCGAGAGGTCGAGCACGTCGTTGATCAGGCCGAGCAGGTGCCGCCCGTTCGCGCGCACCCGGTCGAGCAGCTTGCCGTCCTGCGAGTGCGCGGCAACCGAGACGCTCCGCGCGAGCAGGTCGGCAAAGCCGATGATCGAGTTGAGCGGGGTGCGCAGCTCGTGACTCATGCGCGCCAGGAAGTCGCTCTTCGCCCGGTTCGCCGCGACCGCCACGTCGCGTGCATGCACCACCTCCTGCTCCACGCGCCGGCGCGCGACCACGGAGCCAAGCTGGTGTGCGACCACGCCGATCAGCGCGAGCCGGTGCTCATCGCTGGGACGCGGATAGTCCATCAGGAAGCAGAGCACGGCGACGACTGCCTCTCCCTCCAGCACGGGGATCGCCGCTCCGGCGTGCAGCCTGGCTTCCTCTGCCTGGAACTGCCGACGAAAGGAGGCGTCCTTCGCGAGGTCCGGACTCCAGACGCTGGATCGCCGAGCCCACGCGGTTCCGGGCAGGTCGTCGCCGATGCGCAGCTGCATCCCGTCGCTCGCTTCACTGAACGCGTCGAGCCCCGCGCGCGCGTGGTGCGCCCGCGTCCGCACGATGATCGAGCCGTCCGACGACGGCAGCCAGATCTCCCCGCACGTCCACCCGGTCGTCGCGCACAGCTGCTGCAGCACGACGGCGAGCGCGTCGTCCAGCTCCGGTGCTTCGGCAATCGCGCGCGTCACCTCGAGCAGCAGGGTGAGCGCCGCCGACTCGGCGCGCCGCTCCGTCACGTCGATGCCGAAGCTGGCGATGCCGATGATCTGCCCGCGCTCGTCACGCTGAGGGCTGTTGTCGAGCTCCAGCACGCGAACCATGCCCGACTTGGTG
>JAYUTY010000297.1:0-1500 GCA_043754875.1 Gemmatimonadota bacterium | reverse complement strand
GCACGGGGAGACCGGATGCGCCGGCTGCGCCGGATGCCGCGCACTCGTCCGGAGCGCGGCAAATGTGCGCAACTTGGGTCACTAGGTTGATGTCCTCGAGCGCCCGATGGATCGCTCAAGAGATCACCGAAGAACGTATGCTCCCGGGATTCACGCTCTTCTGTTGGAATGAATTACCGGCTTAGCATCCGCCGCGTACGAAAAAGGCCGCAACGTCAACGTGGCGGCCGCCTAATTCATTCCTGTTCAGCAATTTTTGCGTGACTTCCGGACCGACGCTTGGAGACTCTACCAGCCCCAGCCAATTCCTGCCGGGCCAAGCCATCGTCCCAACACTGAGTTGTCGCTCCCTAGATGCTATTAAGATGCTGGCTAAGCAATCGTAGAAAGCGCTAAGTGGAGAAAAATTGTAACTACTTACTGCACAAACACTTACAAGGAGCGGGCGACCGGACTCGAACCGGCGACGTCCAGCTTGGGAAGCTGGCATTCTACCAACTGAATTACGCCCGCAGATCCGGCCAGGCCGGACGCGTGAATATACGCGCCACGTCACACCCTCACAAGACGACCCCTCGCTTGCCCTCGACGGCGACCGATCGCACCTTACCGATGACTCCGCGCCGCATGCACACGCCCGGCGCTCGCTCGCCATGCGGCTGCGTCACCCTCTCTGCCTCTCCGCCCATGCGCCAGCTCACGCGCCCCTCCACGCGTTCCCTGCTCACCACCCTCGCCCTCGCGTGGCTGACCGCCTGCGCCTCGGCGAGCAGCGTCCCGAGCGGCACGCCGACCGATCGCATTCTCGTCGTCGAGAACGGGAACGTGCTACGGTCGAGCACCGACGAGAACGATCGCGCGATCATCCCTGCCCCGGTCGCCAGAGTCTGGCCCGCACTCGTCCGAGCCTACGCGGACCTCGGCATCTCCCCCACGGTCGACGACGAGGCCGATGGGCGGTACGGTAACGCCGGCTTCGTCCTCAAGACGCTCAAGGGACGCCCAGCGACAGACTACTTCTCGTGCGGCTCGGGACTCACCGGCGCGCTCACGGGCTCTGGACGCGTCATCGTCAACATGGTCTCGCAGCTTGGCGCCGCCCCCGCTAACGAGACGGCGATCGTCACCCACGTGAGCGCCAAATTTCGCTCCAACGATGGTGCGAGCAGCACGCCGCTCGACTGCGGCTCTACTGGGATGCTGGAGAAGCTGCTCCTCAACGCGGTGACGCTCCGCGCCGCGGGCGGCGCGCCCTGAGCCGCGGCCGACGCGCGGCGCAGCGGCAGGTCGACGCGACAGCCTCAGCAACGCAAAACGGCGCCCCATGGGGCGCCGTTTTTTCGTCTTCCATCTGCGCGATGTCTCTGCGCGATGTCTCTGCGCGATGTCTACAGAGCCACAGGTGAGAATTGAACTCACGACCGCTCGATTACGAATCGAGTGCTCTACCCCTGAGCTACTGTGGCAACCCTCACGATCACCCCACCACACTCACCGTCC
>JAYUTY010000296.1:0-4650 GCA_043754875.1 Gemmatimonadota bacterium | reverse complement strand
CGCGCGTGCCAGCGATCGAGAGCCCGAGCTCCGAGATGCGCCGCCCGAGCAGCTGCGCGCGATCGGCTTCCCACTGCGACGACGTGTCCACCCTCATTACTCGGGCAAGGCGCATACCGAGCCCATCGAACGCAGAACGCCGCAGACCCAAGGGTCCGCGGCGTTCTGGGGAGGGACGTCGTTCCGCGAATTAGGCGGCTTGGACGTCCGGCTCGGTCTCGTCCTCGGGCCCGGGGGCCCAGACATACGCGGAGAATCGCGGCGTCGTCTCCGGTTCCCATCCGCACGAGATCACGATGCCCACAGGCTCGTCAGACTGATCGTGCGTGTGCTCCTTCATATAGTAGCGTCCATCAAGAGAAGTGTTGTCCCCGGAACGGGCGGGGGCATCAATCGATAAAGCAGTTGTGATGCCGGTAAGTTCGCACAACGCAAGTTGTTGAGAGGCAACAACTTACAATAAAAAAACGGCGCCGGGAGTGGCGCCGTGTGTCACTTTGAAACGGTTCAAATCAGCCATCGACGAGTCCTTAAGACACACTCTCCGGGAGTTCCCCAGCCGGGCTCTTCCGCGCGAAGAAGGTGTCGGGCGCGGCGTCGTCCACTGTCACGTCCCATCCGCGGTACCGACGCCGGAGCTCCTGAAGCGAGACGGGCGTCCGCTTCCCCGCCGCAATCGTCTGTACCAGATGCACTCCGCCATCCGCGGTCGCGCTCTGAAGAACGCCGATCACCCGAGCGCGCTCCGCGGAGCTGAGTCCGGCAAACGCGGCCGGGGTGTAGATCACGGCCGAAAGCGGAGCATCCGGAGTGAAGCTGTCGAGTGCGCCGCCCGCCACATGTACCCGTTCCGTCAATCCTGCATGCACAGCGGCGTCGAGCACGCGCTGCACGGCGTCCGGCTCTGCGATCGTCGTGACGTCACAACCGTTCGCTGCCAGATATAGCGCCGATGTCTCGACGTCGAGCCCGGCCACCAGGACGCGCGACTCAGCGGTGACTGCCTGCGTGGCACGCACCATCAGGTCGTCCGGGCTCAACCCCCAGTGCTCCGGACGCCGCAGCTCCGTCAGGAGCTTGAGTCGACGCCGGCGCCAGGTGACGTAGCTCGGCAGCCGCAGCCGCTTGAAGATGATCTTGTCGACCTCGTCGCACAGCAGCAGCTCCGTGAGCGCGAACTGCTGCTCCCCCGCCAGCGCCTGCACGGCGTCGTCCCCGATCGAGAGGAGGACGCTGCGCGGAACGGATTCCTTGTAGTTCTCGATCTCCTGCTCGAGGTACAATGCGTACTCGTGCTTGAGCGATCGGGAAGGGCGATGCGCCATGCTGATGGGTCGGAGGAAGCGAAAACATAAAGTAGACTTTCATGCTCTCTCCGCAAGTACGAACTCGGCGAACGTCTCGCGCCCGCCGCTACGCCGGCTCCACGTGCACGATTGCCTCGGCCGTCCCCAGCTCCCGCGCGATCGCGCGCTCCACCTCATCCGTGAAGTCGTGCGCAGCTGTCACCGTTGTCGCACCATCCACCAGAATCGTCACCTCGGCGAACAGGTGCCCCGACGCCGTGCGTCGCGAGCGCGCTGATCGCACCCCGGCGACTCCCGGGATGGTCCGCACGATCTCGGTGAGGAGATCCGCTTCGACGGCACGCGCATCCACCAGGATGGGGATGGAGTCGCGCAGGATCTGATAGCCGCTCCAGGCGATCAGCAGCGCCACCAGCATGCCGAGCACCGCATCGGCGCGCAGGTATCCCAACCGCGAGAGCACGAGCGAGGCGATCGCCAGTGCGGTGACGAGAATGTCGCTTGCCGTATGCGCCGCGTCGGCGAGCAGCAGGTTGCTCCCGAGCTCGCGCCCGCGACGTCGCTCGTACATCACGACGAACAGGTTGACGCCGAGCGACGCGAGCAGCAGCAGTGCGTCGCCCACCCGCAGCTCGGGCACGCGGTGCGCGCCGACGAGCGCGCCGACGCTCTGCCGCAGCAGCTCGAAGCAGCTGATCGAGAGGAACACCACGATCCCGAGCGTGCCGAGCGTCTCGAACTTCTCGTGGCCGTATGGATGGTCGTCGTCGGGAGCGCGCGACGCGATTGACACCGCGAGGATCCCGACGCCATTGCTCAGCATGTCCAGCAGCGACTCGAGCGCTGCGCCGAGCACGGTCAGCGCACCCGTGCGCGCCCCGACGCCTACCTTGAGCGCGGCCGACACCGCGTTGAGCGCGAGCACGACCATCAGCGCGCGGCGGACCGCGGTGGAACGCCCGTTCGCGGAGAGCGATCGTTCGTCGGCTTGAGGGGCGGCGGGCATCGCGTCAGTTTGCGTAGGTCGCACCAGCGAAGTCAACGCCTCACGAGAAGGGTCATGCCAGAATTGCCCGAGGTTGAAGCAGCGATGGAGACGCTGCGCCGGCACGCCAAGGGGCGTACGCTTGGCCGCGTCCGGCTCCTTCATCCTGCGCTCAAGCGGCGACTCTCGCCGTCCACCCTTCGTTCGCTCACTGGTGCACGCATCCTCACTGTCGAGCGGCGAGGCAAGCATCAGCTCCTGCATCTCGACGATGGACGCATCGTCCACGTGCACTTCCGCATGAATGGCGATTGGGTCACCGACGGAGTTGGCGACATGCTTCCGCGGTTCGCTCGAGCCACCTTCGAGTTCGAGGACGCAACACGTCTCGTGCTCGTTGACTCGCGCGCACTCGGCACCATCGATCTGCACCCCGCCGGAGCTGAGCTCTCACTGGGGCTCGGCCCGGACGCAGCCGACGATGAGTGGAGCGCCAAGCAGCTGGCGGGGGCACTTTCCACCAGACGCGGACCCATCAAGCCGGCGCTCCTCGATCAACGCCTCGTCGCAGGGCTGGGGAACATCTATGCTGCCGAATCACTCTGGCGGGCTCGCATCGCGCCAACCGCGCCGAGCAACGGCATCACCATCGTGCGCGTGCGTGCACTTCGGCGAGCGATCGCTGCGGTCATCAAGCGCGCCACCGGGTCGAGGTACACGGACGTGGGCGCGGCCACGCTCGATGTCTACGATCGCGAAGGGCTGCCCTGCCGGCGGTGTGGCACGCCGATCGCGCGAATCACGCAGGCGGGGCGGAGCACCTTCTACTGTCCTTCGTGCCAGCAGGACTGATGAGGGCGAGAAACGCCGATCAGTCGAGCGCCTCGAGGAGTGCACCCTTGATGTAGCCCGTCTCGGGCACGGTGATGATCTCCGGATGATCGAGGGGCTGGCCGCGGAGCTCACGGAGCACCATGCGGCGGCCGCTGTCGGCTGCCGCCGACTCGAGCATCTCGAGAAAGAGCGGCTTCGTCAGATGGAATGAGCAGCTCGCAGTGAACAGCAGGCCGCCGGGGCTCAGCAGGCGCATCGCGCGAAGGTTGATCTCCTTGTAGCCACGTAGTGCGGCCGGGAGCGCGGGGCGAGTCTTCGCGAAGGCGGGCGGATCCAGCACGATCGTCTCGAACTGCGCGCGCTCGCGCTCCTGCGCCTTCAGGTATTCGAATGCGTTCGCCTCGACGAAGCGCCCGTTGGTCAGTCCATTTCGGCGGAAGTTCTCCTCGGCCCGCGTGAGCGCGTGCGCGGATGCGTCGAGCGCGATCACGGAGTCGGCCCGGTTCGCGAGATGCAGCGCGAACGAGCCGTGGTAGCTGAAGCAGTCCAGCGCGCGGCCACGTGCAACGCGTCCCACGAGCGCACGATTCTCACGCTGGTCGAGGAAGGCGCCCGTCTTCTGTCCGCGCCATGGGGCGGCCAGGTAACGCACGCCGTTCTCCATGACCTCGATCTCGTCGGGCACCGTGCCATGGAGCAGCTCGACATCGGCCGGAAGGCCCTCCTTCGCGCGCAGCGACACGTCGTTTCTGGCGAGGATTCCTTCCGGTTGCGCGAGTTCCACGAGCGCACGGACGATCTCGGCGCGGTAGCGCTCGAGCCCGGCACTCATGAGCTGGATCACCAGCCAGCGGTCGTAGCGATCAACGACGAGCGAGGGGAGCGCATCACCCTCGCCATGGACGAGCCTGTACGCGTTGGCGCTCTCGTCGAGTCCTTGGCGTCGGTGGAACGCCCGGGCGATTGCGTTGTGCCACCAGGGCCCGTCGATGACCGCGTCCGGGTTGCGGTCGAGCAGTCGAAGCGAGATCTCTGAGCGTGGGCTCCACAATGCAATGCCGAGTGGCTTGCCACGCTGATCGGAGACCCGCACTGCGCCGGGCTCATCCGCGGGCCGAGTGATGACGTCGCTCTTGTAGATCCAGGGATGGCCGGCGTCCCAGCGGCGTGCACCCTTCGTGGAAACGATGGCGGAGAGCATGACGATAAGGTAAGCGAGAGGTTCTCCGGAGTACGCTCCAGAAGTCGGGTGCTGATCGGTGAAGGAGGTGGTGAAACAGCGTCAGGATGCTGGTGTAGCCGTTGCTCCCGATGTTGGCGAAGGTGATCGTGAAAGGTTGATCGACGTCGCACGACACCCCTTGAAATCGATCGTGGAATTGGGTAAGTTAACGACCCTTCACCAACGACCTCTTTGTGGGTTGTGGGTTCTGGTGGTGGGGTTGAGAGATGCAAACGAAGGACGCGCGGCACTTGCACGAGCCGTCACGTCTAGGTAAAATAAGAGGCTCACCGCGAGAGCAA
>JAYUTY010000295.1:0-1504 GCA_043754875.1 Gemmatimonadota bacterium | reverse complement strand
GTAGCAGCTCATGACAGGGTCGGGATGAGGTCCGGGAGCGAGTAGCACCACACCGGGGGTGAGCGCGGCGGCGAGGGCAGCCCGGCAGACGCGACGCGGCGAACGGTGCGGAAGGAGCGGTCGGAGATCAGATCCCCGATCGCCGATGAGATTGCATCGAGCCTCCTCGGAGTGCCGGCAACCATGTCTCGTGACGTTTGGTCATCGTGCGAATCGTACCCAGTGCCTCCGTCCGATTGACAAGAGTGCTCCTCGGAGCGCTACCTGCCGTGAGCCCGGCCGAGTGGATGCGGCCACGCTCGAGCACACGCCTGTGGGACTCCGGCTCCGTGTCACCATGTTCGGCGAGCCTGCCGATCCACGTATGGCCTGCGTGCGTGAGGCGCTTGCGCACCGGAACGATGAGCTCCGTCGCCTTGCGCGGCATGTGCAGCTGGATTCATGCGCCGTCAGTCGCGTCCGTTTCCGATGACGTACTTCGCGCCGCGGGCGGCGAGGTCATGTTCGGCCGTGGGCCTGGAACCGCCCTCGGCCAGTGTCCCGAACCAGGTCTCGTTCAGGCACTCGTCCCCGAGGCCCGACAGCTCCGCGTCATGGGGACTGACTCGGTCAGCACACGCGCTTCGACGTGAGTCGCACAGTGCACTCGAGTCCCGTGTGCGCGCTTGCCCTACCGCTCCAGCTGTGAGCGTCGGGTGCGCTTCGTCTCGTACATCGATTCGTCGGCCGCAGCCAGCAGCTGCTCGGCCGTCCTGTCACCGCCGGAGGCGACGATGCTTCCGATGCTTGCCCCCACGGAGACCGCTCCGCCCGACAGCATGATGGGCTTCCCCAGAAGCGCATCGAGCACATTGCTCGCGATCACGTTCGCATTGGACGCCGCGGTCAGGCGAGGGGCCAGGATGGCGAATTCGTCTCCACCCAGTCGCGCCACCGTATCGGACTCGCGCACGGACCGGCGCAGCCGTTCCGCCACCGCCGCCAGCAGCAGATCGCCCGCCGCATGCCCCAGCCCATCGTTGATCCGCTTGAACCCGTCCAGGTCGATGTAGAGGATGGCGAATAGGCACTGCTCACGCCGCATCCGCGTCAGCTGGTGTGTAATCCGATTCATGAACAGGATGCGGTTTGGAAGGCCCGTGAGCGGGTCGTGCAGCGCCTGGTGCTGCGTGTGTTCGAAGGCGGCTGCCCTATGGAGCGCGCTGGCAATGAAGCCGGCCAGCAACTGGAGTACGTGGGCATCGTCCTCGGAGAAGGATCCTGGCGCAGTGGACAGCACCTTCAGGACGCCAATGGTTTCCTGCTTCCTATTGAGCGGCACGACGAGCATCGATCGGACGCCGACGCGTTGACAGGCGGCGCGATCCACACGAGGGTCGGAGTCCGCATCAGCGCAGGAGAGGATCTTCCCACTCCGGACGCAGAGGCCAGACAAGCTCCCCTCGCGTGGGATGCGCAAGCCGACGTGAGGGAGCGCACTGCCCGACGTCGCGCGATAAACCAG
>JAYUTY010000294.1:0-4671 GCA_043754875.1 Gemmatimonadota bacterium | reverse complement strand
ATATGCTTGCCGGCGCGACGGCGACGAGCACCGAGATGGTCGCGCTAGAGCTCTCGTTTGGACGGATCCTCGCTACGGATATCGTGGCCGAGGTCTCGCTGCCGCCGTGGGACAACGCCAGCATGGACGGTTTCGCCGTGCGAGCGTCGGACGTGCGTGGTGCAAGCGCCGAGCGGCCGGTGAAGCTGCGTGTGGTCGCCACCGTGGCCGCGGGTGCGCGACCGACGCGTAGCGTGGCTGATGGTGAGGCTGTGCGCATCATGACCGGCGCGCCCGTTCCAGCCGGCGCCGACTCCATCGTGCGCGTCGAAGATACCGACGGCGGCGGTGCGCTGGTGACGATCACCGACGACCGCGACGCGGAGCGCAACATCCGACTCTCCGGCGAGGACATCCGCCGCGGCGCCCGCGTCATGCGGCGTGGCGACGAGATCGGTGCGGCGCGTCTCGGCGTGCTCGCATCGCTCGGCCATGCACGCGCGGCCGTCTTTCGCCGTCCGCGAGTGGCGATCCTTGCCACCGGCGACGAGATCGTGCCGGTCGAGGAGTTCGACGCCGTGCGGCGTGGCGAGCGCATCGTGTCGTCGAACAGCTACGCGCTCGCCGCCGCAGTGCGCGAGGCCGGTGGAGAGCCCGTGCCCCTCGGGATCGCCCCCGACGATCCGGCGGCGCTCGCTTCGGCACTGCGGGCGGCAGACGGGTGCGATCTCGTGCTCACCACGGGCGGCGTCTCGGTTGGCGACTTCGACTATACGCGTCGCGTGGTCACCGAGCTCGGAGGCACGCTCTCTCTCTGGCGTGTTCGCATGCGGCCGGGCGCGCCGCTCGGATTCGGCGCGCTGTTCGGCGTTCCGTGGCTCGGACTGCCGGGCAACCCAGTGTCGGCGCTCGTCACCTTCGAGCTGTTCGGGCGGCCACTGCTGCGAATGATCGCCGGCGCAGCGCGTCCGCATCGGCGCACCCTCGGCGTCACCACCGGAGATGCGATCACGTTGAACGCGCCGCTCACACACTTCCTGCGGGTCACGCTCGACGACGAGCGGGACGACCGTCCGATCGCCCGGCTCACGGGCGCGCAGAGCTCCGGGATGCTCACGTCGATGTCCGTCGCTGATGCGCTCCTCGTCGTGCCGCCCGAATCACTGCACGTGCCGGCGGGTGCGATCCTGCGTGCGCTGCCGCTGGACGGGGATCTGGGGGGCAGCGCTACATTTCTCGGGTGACCACGACCCCGCTCGACCTCGATGCACTGCACGAGGAGCTCACGCGGCGCTTCCGCACCACGACGCGCGTCGACCGCATCGCCGAGCGCGACGTCAACCTTCTCAGTCCGGCCGACGCTGACGATCTGATCAGCGAGGACGACTACGTGAAGGACGAGCGGCTCCCTTACTGGGCCGATCTCTGGCCGTCGGCGCGCGTGCTTTCGAACGAAGTCGCAATCATGCGCCTCGCGGGACTTCGCGTGCTGGAGCTGGGATGTGGGCTGGGCGCCGTCGCGATCGGTGCAGCGATGGCGGGTGCAGAGGTGACGGCGACCGACTATTACGACGACGCCCTGCTGTTCGCGCAGCTCAACGTCGCGCGCGCGACCGGACGCAGGATCGCCACTCGAATGGTCGACTGGACGGCGATGCCCGCGGAGCTGGGGAAGTTCGACGTCGTGCTCGCGTCGGACGTGCTGTACGAGCATCGATACGCCGCTCTCGTCGCCGACGCGATAGCGGCGACCCTCGTCCGTGGCGGCGAGGCAATTGTCGCCGACCCGGGTCGCATCGCGCTCGACGAGTTTCTCGAGGAGTGCAAGGACCGCGGGCTCGTGAACGAGCCCGACGTGCGAAAGTACGTGGACGGCGAGATCCGGCAGACCATCACACTGTGGAAGCTGCGGTGGGGCACCGGCTGAGCGCTCGACGAAGGCCGGAACGCGCCTTCAGCTCAGCAGCTGCCCCGCCACCACTTCCGAGATGTCGTAGACCGGTACGTCCGAGCCGCTCGCCTTGGCGCCATCGGAGATCATCGTCATGCAGAACGGGCACGCGACGGCGATGGCGTCGGCGCCGGTGGCGAGCAGCTCCTCCGTGCGCTCCACGTTGATGCGCTTGCCGGTGTTCTCCTCCATCCACATCCGCCCGCCGCCCGCGCCGCAGCACAGCCCACGGTCCTTGGTGCGCTTGGGCTCGATCAGCTCGATGATCGGCAGCGCGCGCTTCATCGACTCGCGCGGCGCGTCGTAGACGTCGTTGTAGCGGCCCAGATAGCAGCTGTCGTGATAGGCGACCGTGAGCTTCTGCCCTTCGGCCGTCTTCAGGGGGACGCGGTCATCCTGCAGCAGCCGCTCGATGTACGTGCTGTGGTGGATCACCTCGTAGTTGCCGCCGAGCTGCGGGAACTCGTTGCCGATCTGATGGAAGCAGTGCGGACAGTGCGTCACGACCGTCTGCACTTCGTAACGCTCGAACGTCTCGATCGTGCCCTTGGCCATCATCTGGTACAGATACTCGTTGCCCATGCGGCGCGCCGGATCGCCATGACACGCTTCTTCCTGGCCGAGGATGGCGAACTTGATGTTGGCCGCCTGCATGATGCGCGCGAAGGCCACGGTGATCTTCTTGGCGCGGTCGTCGAACGAGCCCATGCAACCCACCCAGAACAGGATGTCGGGCTTCTCACCGCGCTCCTGCATCTGGGCCATCGTCGGGATGTCCATCCCCTGCGACCAGTCGGCACGGTCGGCCGGGTTGAACGCCCAGGGTGAGCCGTTGCGCTCGAGCGACTCGAACACCGGCTGCAACTCCTCGGGGAAGCGCGACTCGGTGAGCACCAGGTTGCGGCGC
The DNA here is from genome assembly GCA_043754875.1 of Gemmatimonadota bacterium. Classification (GTDB taxonomy): domain Bacteria; phylum Gemmatimonadota; class Gemmatimonadetes; order Gemmatimonadales; family Gemmatimonadaceae; genus AG11. The sequence continues at coordinate 1,834 of JAYUTY010000294.1, read as the reverse complement.
ATCTGGTTGATCACGTCGAGCTGGTCGATGCTCACCGGACACTCGACGACGCAGGCTCGGCAGCTCGTGCACGCCCAGAGCTCTTCCTCGGTGATGTAGGTGTCGAGCAGGCGATGCTCCATCACCTCCGTCACCGTCGTCGCACCGGCATCGCCTCCTTCGCCGTGCAGCAGCGCGGGGCGCAGGAAATCCATCCGGTCGCCGGTCATGATGGGCGCCTTCTCCATCAGCCGCTGACGCGTGTTGACGACGATCTTGCGCGGGCTGAGCGGCTTGCCAGTGATGTTCGCTGGACACGCGGCCGTGCAGCGTCCACACTCCGTGCACGAGTAGCCGTCGAGCAGGTTCTTCCACGAGAGGTGCTCCACGTCGCTCGCGCCGAACTGCTCCACGTCGGCTTCGAGATCCATGTAGCGCATCGCGCCCTTGATACCCGGCCCGCTGGTGTTGGAGAAGTAGACGTTTATCAGCGACGACGCGACGTGCAAGTGCTTGGAGTACGGCAGGTAGTTGAGAAAGATGAGGATGAGCAGTGCATGCGCCCACCAGAAGAACTGGGCGCGCATTACGGCCTGCTCCGGTGTCACGACGTAGCGCAGCAGCGCGGCGAGCGGCTGCGAGACGATCTTTTCGGGCCCGTACCGCAGCGGATCAACGACGAGGTCGAACGCCGTCATGAGGATCAGCGTGATCATCAGGCCGGCGATCAGGCTGAGGATGATCAGCGCGTCGGTGTGCTCGAGGTTGTCCCCCTCGAGCCGCTTGGGATGCACGACGATCCGGCGGTAGAGGGCGACGCTGATGGCGAGCAGCACGAGGACGGCGAAGACGTCCTGCGAGTTCGAGTAGCCGGCGTAGAGGAAGTGCGGGAGAAAGAGTGCGTACGAGAAGCCGGGGAAGACGCCGCTGATCAGGATCTCGAGCGTGCCGGCCGTCAGCACCATGAAGCCCCAGAAGATCAGCGCGTGCATGGGGCCCGCAATCGGGTCGCGAAAGATCTTCTTCTGCGCGATGCCGATCGTGAGCACGTTCTTGATGCGCGTCAGCGGATGGTCCGTCCTCCCCTCCGCGTACCCGACGTTCAGGTAGCTGACGAGGCGCTGCACGTTGAGGGCAAAGAAGCCCACTGCAGCGACGAGGACGAAGAGAAAGACCACACTTCCTGCTGTCATGCGCAGTGCTCCGGACGGTGTCTGGCGCGCCTGCCGTCGCGCGCGAGCGGAAGCTACCGGGAGGGCGGAGCGACTACAAGAACGGGTGGCACCCGAACGAGGAGCCGCACGCCGCGGCCGGCACTACGCTTCGCCCATCACGAGGCCCTCGATCGCGTGCCCCTGGTTGATCGGCTCGAGCTCGTCCACGACGCGGCACGCCAGGTGACGCCGGATCTCCTCGGGAAGCGCAGCGTGGTACCGGCGCGTGAACTGCAGGTCGTGCCGCTCGGCGTCGTTCGCACCTGGAGCGTCGACACCGAGCACGAGGACTGGCCGCGACTTGTCGGAGTGGTTGGCCGTGCCACGATGGATCGTGAGTGCGGACCGCACCGAGATGTCGCCCACCTTCGGGAGCTTTCGCTGCGCGCGTGATTCGTACCGCCCGTAGAGCGTCCTGGTCGGGAACATGCCGTGCTAGAATCCCGTTGCCTCGTCCCACTGGGTGCCCGGCGCGATCTCGAAGGGCCCGATGTCCTCGAAGGTGTCCACCGCAGTGAGGTTGAATGCAAGGGAGCTGAGCCGCCGCCCGATCAGGGTATCGGGCGGCGAGGGGAAATCGCGATGCCAAGGCTGGTTGATCGCGCCCGGGCCAGGAACGTCGAAGCCGATCTCGACGACCT
>JAYUTY010000293.1:0-4683 GCA_043754875.1 Gemmatimonadota bacterium | reverse complement strand
GGTCGATAGTGGTGGGGCGGTTGTAGGTCATCGCGAGATCCTCGCCGACGAGGCGGCGGAAGTCGGCGCCGGCCTGGACGCTCGTCATCCATCGGCTGGGCATGGTGCTCGAAAGCACCGTCGACGCGCCGAGCTCGTGGTACGGATTGTCGTCGTGCGAGTTGGCGTACTGCACGAGTGGAGCGGCCACCGTGGTCGCGTTGCAGCTCGCCGCCGAGGCGAGGTAGCAGCCGGCGCCATTGTACTTGTCGAAGCTCACGCGCTGCGCCCAGGCGCGCACCTCGGCGCGACCGTGCTCACCGAACAGACGGGTGACGCCAGCAGCCGCATCCGGGCTTTCCTGAAGGTTGGTGCCGAACGCGTAGCCGCCGATGTCCTCGTTCTGGCGGTGATAGCCAGCGCGCAGAAAGGCCGTGACGTCGGGGAACGGGGTGAAGTAGGCCGCCAGCTGCAGGTTGCCATTGGTGGCCGACGACGCCGACTTGCCCGGGAGCGCGCTCAGGAACTCCGAGGGCGTGGTCTGGTAGCCACCGGCGTCGAGGACGTCGCCAGAGAGGCGCAGGGCGATGCCATGCGGAAGCACCACATTCTGGGCGAGCGCGGCGCGGCGAGTGCTCATCGACTGCACGCTCGCGTCGAGCTCACCGCTGTTGTCGATCGGCTTGCGGGTGATGATGTTCACCACGCCAGCGACCGCGAGGTTGCCCCACAGACTCGAGGCGCCGCCGCGGACGATCTCCACCCGCTCGATGGACGAGAGCGGAACCTTGAACCACTGCGTCGTGCTGTAGAAGGGATCGTGAATCGGGATCCCGTCGAGCAGCATCAGCACCTTGCTGTTCGTGACGCCGCGCAGCCGCGTCTGATGGCCGGTGGGATCGGTGGTATAGAACGGGGCGCCAGGAATGTTCATCCCTGGTACCTCGCGCAGCAGCTGATCGAGCGATTGTGCCGGCGACCGTTTGATGTCGTCTCGGCTGAGAATCGTCGTATGGAGCGGCATGCGCTCCACGGTGGTCGCTGTGCGAGTGACCGTGACGACGACACCGCCGATGGCGGCCGGCTTCTCCGTGCCCGTCTGGGCGATGGCCGGCTGCGCCGCGAGCGCGGCGGCCAGCATCGTGACGGACACGGCGAGCGTGCTCTGTCCTGTTCGCATTGCTCCTCGTTGTGCGCACCGCGCGCGCGGCCGGATGGGCCACGCATTGGTGCGCTGCGCTGGGTCATAAGGAGACGCTCACTCGGTCAGGATTGACGCGAGGAGCGCCGGAACGACTCAGGCGCGAACGGGAGGCGCAGTAGCGAAGGGGAGGAGTCGGTCGTTCCACTCGGCGCGGAACGCGGGCGCCGTTGCCCGAACGCTCGCCGGTCGCAGCGTTCCGACTCCAAGCGACAGGGGAGTGGAGGCCAGCGTGACCGCGGACGGTCCGGAGCAGCTACCGGGGCAGGTGCACTGATGCTCGTGGCCGTCGGCAGGTGCGCCATGGTGGTGCGAGGTACCGGCGTCCGCGGCGTGGTCCGCCATTGCCGCGCGCATCGTTGCATCCAACGACGCGGCGGTGTGCTGCGCATGCGTGCCGCCGGCGACGCTGTGCGTGGGGCACGCATGGAAGGCGGCAGGTTCGAGCCCGAGAAGGGCGAACCAGCTGGTGACGAGAACAGCCAGGAAGCGCTGTGACCAGTGCCGACGCATGCTGGTAATGTATGACCGCGCGGGGGCGGGACAAACGGGGAAATACCCCGGGGCCGCTGTGGGGAACCACCCTGATGTCGGTAAGACTCGCGGGTTCCCGGCGCCGTCAGGCCGATCCGGGTACCATCTTGGACGGCTTGGAAGTGCTGCCGAATGGCGACATCCTGTTCACGAGCTGGGACGATTCGAGCCTGCACCTGCTGCACGGCGACACGGATCGGAAGCTCGTGCAGGAGGTGCCCGCGGCGGCGGACATCGGCGTGGACACGAAGCGCGGTGTGCTGGCGATCCACCCCCCCAGCGTGCTCGGACGTGTGCAGCTCTGGAGCCTCGCCGGACTCGGCTCGGCAACAGCGACAGCGGCGCAGTAGCGGCTCGACCGGTCGCACGATCACCGAATGCCAACGGGGCGGTGCGCAACCGCGCACCGCCCCGTTTCAAAGATTTCAAACGACGGCTACGGCTTGGCCGGCACCGTCTTGTTGCGCTGCGTATCGGACGGCGGCACCAGCAGCGGATTCTGCTGCACCGGCGCCTGCGGCGGGCTCTGCTCCATCTGCGCGAGGAGATCGGAGAGGCGAACCGCCTGCGCGACCTGCTTCGCCTGGCCCATCACGCGTTGCGAGCCCGCTGAGTCGCCGGTAGCCTGCAGCACTTCGGAGAGCATCAGCCCCGTGGCGACGTAAAGGTACGGAATGCCCACCGAGGGCCGATCCACCCAGTCGTGCCGAGTGGCGAGCGACTTCTGCGCGGTGAAGACGTTATCCCAGAGCGCCTTCGTGCGGCCGACGTCCACCCAGCCGGCGCCAGGGACGAGCAGGGTATCCTTGCCCGGCACGGCGGGCGGCACGAACACCTTGCTCGCCAGCCCCTGCGTCAGCAGGTAGCCGCCGAAGCCCAGCTCGTTGCCATACCCGGCGGAGGTGCGGCTCAGGTACATCGGCCGCTCGCCGTAGGTGTCGGCGATCATGCGCAGGACGAAGATATCGGCGCGTTGCAGCACACCCGGAATCGACAGGCGCTGCGGATCGATCGTTGCCTTGAACGGACCGCCGTTGAAGTTCATCGGCCGGTCGAGCTGCACGTAAGCCGGCACGGAATCGGCCTGCGCCAGCGTCATGCGGATGGGCGAGCCGCTCGGCTTCTTCCATGTGCCGTTGCGGTAGATCGCCGGACCGTTGGTGGCGTCGTAGTCGTACACCGGCCGACGAATGAGCTGTCGCGTGTACCAGTCTGTGTTCAGCAGCGAAGTGTTCGCCACGACGACGTCGCGACGGATCCCCTCCACCTCCTGCGCATACCAGAGCGGGAAGGTGTCGTTGTCGCCGACGGTGACGAGGATGCCGTACGGCTCGACGCTGTTCAGCAGGTCGCGGGCAAAGTCGCGCGTGTCGGTCTGGCCGGCGCGCGAGGCGGTCGTCCAGTTCGTGAACAGCGGGATCAGCGCGAGCGCGAGCACGGGCGACGCCATGGCCAGCGCGCGCTGCGTCGGTCGCTCGAAACGATCGCGACCTTCGGTCACCTGCTCACGCGCGATGAGCGATGCGAGCGAGTCCCAGACGGCGATCAGTCCCAGCGCTGCCCAGACTCCCCAGGCCGAGAAGCTCCAGAGGTAGAAGTAGTCGCGGTCGCGCACCTCGCGTGCGACGCCCTGGAGATCGGGATCCTGCGATGCGCCGTACTTGAAGTTCAGGTAGTAGATGAGCACGAGCGTCATCGTGAACATCAGCGAGCCGAAGTACATGAAGCTTCGACGGTCCCGCTGCCAGTGCACGTAGCCGCCGAGCAGTCCGAGCACCAGGAAGAGCGCGGCGAGGATGCTCTGTGCCAGCGGGTGGTCGTAATGCGCGTCGCGCAGCCACTGCCACTTGAAGTACAGCCACCACATGCCGAGCTGCGCCGAGAACGGCGCTTGCCGCTCCGCGAGATCCGGCTTGCCGTACTGGCCGCGGTTGAAGTTGTACATGAACGCGTCGTACGTCCCCTTGCTCATCGTGCAATCGAGCTTGAGTCCCTCTCGGCACGCCGTCGGCTCGCCTTCGTTGAGCGCCGGATAGTGCGCGGCGCGAATGGGCTGCATCGCGAACGGCGTGATGCCAAAGAAGACGGCCGCCGCGCAGGCGAGCAGGAGCTTCCAGCGGAGCGCGGTGCGCCACCGTACGAGCAGTACGGCGAGCCCGACTGCTGGCGCGGCGAGCATGCCCGCCATGTGATTCGCGTAGCCGAGTCCGAGCAGATAGGCGACGAGCACCAGGATGCGATCAGCCTTGCGACCGTCCGGCTCGTCGCACCAGCGGATCATCAGCCACGAGATGATCGCGATGCCCAGCAGGGAGACGGTGTAGACCTTCTCGTTGACGACGCTCTGGTTCCAGACGGTGAACGCCGACGCGCCGATGAGTGCGGCGAGCGATCCGCCGAGAATGCGCTGCCACCGCTTGGCGAGCCAGCTCACGAGCACGCGTTCCGTGATCAGGAACCACATGCCGGCCGACACCGCGCTGCTGATCGCGGCGAGGATGTTGATGCGCACGGCGATCGTCGACGCGATCGGCAGCACCGCGAAGACGCGACCGATCAGGACGAAAAGAGGGTTGCCGGGAGGATGGGGCAGCCCGAGCACCGTCGCGGCCGTGATGTACTCGCTCGTGTCCCACATCGCCGTCGAGGGCGAGAGGGTGAGGAGGTACAGCACGAGCACCACGGCCGTCGCGATCGCGGCGGCCAGGTACGATGGACGGTAATCGAGGTCGGACGGCGGGGACGACGTCGCCATTTGCTCTCACACGGGGGTGGCGGATAGCAGACGCCCCGCATGAGGCGGGGCGGAAGTGCAGCAGAGAAAGATGCCATTGGTGCCCCGATTGGAACAGGGCTGCCGCACTTCCGCCCGTCTCGAGCAGCTCTTACGGCTTGCGGTTCGCCTTCTTCATCGAATCCCGCATGTGCATGCTGTCGGCTGCCGTCATCATGCCCGAGGAGCCCGACCC
>JAYUTY010000292.1:0-13460 GCA_043754875.1 Gemmatimonadota bacterium | reverse complement strand
TGAGCACGCTCGTTCATCGACTGGAGAATTCGTGATCCATCGTCTCATCGCTGCGGCGCTGCTCGTGCCCGCGCTGCTCGCCGCCCAGACCCAGCAGGAGTACGCGGCTCGGCGTTCCGAACTCGGATCGAGGCTGCCTGAGGGCGTCTTCATTGCGCTCGGCGCGCAGGATCCGCCGCAGGATTACCTCTCGTTCTACCAGGCACCGTCGTTCTACTATCTCACGGGCATCAAGGAGCCGGACGCCGCGCTCGTGATGATCAAGCAGAAGGGCGCGGTGCGCGCGGCCACCCTCTTCGTCCGCCCGCGGCAGGTGAGCCGCGAGGTGTGGACCGGCGCGCGCATCGGGATCGATGGGATACGGTCGCTCACGGGCATTCCGGCGCGCGGCGCCGCCGAGCTGCCGAAGCTGCTCGACTCGCTGGCCGCCGCGGGGCTGCCATTCAACGTCGCCGGCGACATGGGCGCGCGCGAGACGGATGAAGACGCAGCGCCGAATGTGTCGCGCACCGCGGATCAGCAGCTCTTCGACCGGCTCAAGCGAAAGTATGCGTCGCTCAAGTTGGTGCCGGCGAACGACATGGTGGAGTCCATGCGTGGCACCAAGAGCGCCACGGAGCTGATGATGATCCGGAATGCGGAGGACATCACCGTGCGCGCGCAGAAGGAGGCGATCGCGGCGATCAAGCCCGGGATGAACGAGTTCGAGATCCAGGCGCTCATCGAGTACACCTTCCGCCGCAACGGCGCCGACCGCCCATCGTTCTCCACCATCGTCGGCTCCGGACCCAACTCCACCACGCTCCACTACAACCAGAACGATCGCTTCATCAACGCGAACGACATGGTCGTGATGGACATCGGCGCGTCGTTCAAGGGCTATGCGGCCGACATCACACGCAGCGTGCCGGCCAACGGTATCTTCTCGCCGCAGCAGCGGGCGATCTACCAGCTCGTGCGCGATGCACAGGCGGCCGCCGAGCGCCAGGCGAAGCTCGGCAACGCCTGGCGCGTGGTCGACGACTCGGCCAATGCGGTGCTCACCGCTGGCCTGACCCGCCTGGGCCTCATCGACTCGCCGGCTGCGACCTACGACTGCGCCGGCGGGCCCACGCCGCGCCCGTGCTCGCAGTTTCGCCTGTTCTACATGCACGGCCTCGGGCATGGCATCGGCCTCGAGGTGCACGACCCCGAGCAGTTCTACACCACCGGCAAGATCGCTCCCGGCAGCGCCTTCACGATCGAGCCCGGCATCTACGTGCGCGAGCACGTGCTCGAGGAGATTCCCGACACACCGCGCAACCGCGAGATCTCCGCTCGGCTGCGCAACGCCGTGAACACGTACAAGAACATCGGCGTCCGGATCGAGGACAACTATCTCGCAACGGCCACGAGCGTGGAGTGGGTCTCGCAGGCGCCGCGAGAGATCGCCGAGCTCGAGGCACTGATGAAGGCCGGGTCCACGGGCGTCGCGAAGCGCGACGAAGTTCGGGTGGACAAGTACAGAACGGTGCAGTGATGACCGAGCGACGCTGATCAGGCGGTCAGCGTCGCTGGGTCAACGCCGTCTCGTCTCCCACAACTCGCCATCTGCGTAGCGCGCCACCAGCACCGGTTCGGCGAAGGCACTCGGGTCGATGATCTGCTGCGTCACGGCCCAGGCGAGCGACTGCCCATGCCGAGTGTCGAGCACGATGAACGCGCGCGACGCCTGCTCGAGCGGCACGGTCAGCAGCGCCGGATCGAGACCCGCGCGAGGGAAGTAGTAGAGCAGCGGACCGTACGAGGGAATAGGCGCGAGCACACGATCGCCCGGGTGCAGACGCGACGCCAGCAGCCGCGTCATCGGGAACGCCGGCTTGAAGATTCCTGTCTCACCGGACTCCTCCGCCGCGTGCGTGCCCAGGCCGAGCGCCAACACGAATCCCCCAACGAGGAGCGGCGCAGCGATGACGCCACGCTGCACTCGATGGCGAGCGACCAGATCGACCAGCCACCAGCAGCCACTCGCCAGCGCCAGGGCGAACAGCGGCAGCATGAACAACCACACACGCACGAACGGCACGCGATGCGTGATCACGAGCAGCACCGTGCACCACAGCGCCGTTGCGAGCGCGAGTGATGCGCGACGTCGTTCGCGCCGGGCCGCGCGCCCCACCACGACGCCGAGCACGGCGATCAGCACGAGCGGCGGCATCGACAGCGCAGACAGCGGACTTACCCAGCTCGCCAGTGTCCCGCCGACGTTGAGCGGCACCGATGCAACGAACTCCCGCCACGGCACCGGGGTCACGAACTTGTTCCCCGTCAGCGCTCCGACTCCCGCGCTGCGGATGATCGGTAGATAGAGCAGTCCCGCCATGATCGCCGCAGCCGCGCTGGCGAGCACCAGCTGCGCAGTGAATCGCACTCGCGCGATCGGCGGCTCGAGCCACGCGACCAGCGCCAGCCACACGCCTGCCACACCGAGCGGATACAGCATCACCGGAATGGTGTAGACGCCGATTGCCGCGACCATCGCGAACGCCGCCCAGCGCGCCACGGAGACCCGCGTGCGAAGTGAGTCCGCGATGAGCAGCAGCACGAGAAAGAGCCCGCCGACGAGCGAATAGCCGCGCGCGTTCGTGGAGAAAAGGACGAGCGGCGTCGCCCCCACCGTGAGCGCCGCGGCGAGGAGCGCCGTGCGCTCATCCGCGAATCGCCGCCCCACGAGATACGTCAGCGGAACGATCGCGACGCCTGCGAGAAGTGCCGGCAGGCGCAGCGCCCACGGCGCGTAGCCCACCGGCGCCGCGAACAGCTTGGCCAGCAGTGAATAGAAGACGTGGTTGTTGGGCGCCTGATACTGCGAGACGATCGTGCTCCACGACTTGCCGACGAAGTACGCCCACGACACCGACTCGTCGAACCGCATGGGCTGCCCCATCGCGGGCAGCCGCGCCGCCACGGCGAGCGCGGTCAATAGTCCGACCGCCCCCCAGGTGCGGCGTGAATTCCCGCCGCGGTCGGGTAGACCTCGAAGATGCCCGCCGCGCCCATGCCGCCCCCGGTGCACATCGTGACGAGCCCATGCCCACCACCGCGCTTGCCCAGCTCGTGCACGAGCTGCGTCGTGAGCTTCGAGCCGGTGGCGCCGAGCGGATGCCCGAGCGCAATGGCACCGCCGTTCACGTTGACGATGCTCTCGTCCATCTCGAGCTCGCGCATCACCGCCAGCACCTGCGCCGCGAACGCCTCATTGAACTCGATCAGCTTGAGGTCGCTCATCTTGAGACCGGCGCGCTTGAGCGCCTTCGGCACTGCCTTGATCGGACCCACGCCCATCACGTCGGGATCGACTCCCGCGACCGCGAAGCTGACGAAGCGCGCGAGCGGCGTCAGCCCGAGCTCGTCGGCGCGTGTACGGCTCATCAGCATCACTGCCGCCGCGCCGTCGGAGTACGGGCTCGCATTGCCCGCCGTCACCGTGCCGTTCGCCTTGAACGCTGGCTTGAGCTTCGCGAGCCCCTCAGCCGTCGTCTCGCCGCGCACGAGCTCGTCCTGCGCGAACGACAGTGGCTTGACCTGCTTCTCCGCGCCGTTCCAGGTCACCTGCTCCACTGCCACGGGCAGGATCTGCCCATCGAATGCACCCGCCTTGAGTGCCGCCGCCGCCTTCTGCTGGCTCCGGAGCGCCCACGCATCCTGATCCTCGCGGCTCACTTTCCACCGCTCCGCCACCCGCTCCGCCGTAAACCCCATCCCGATGTAGGATTCCATCGCCTCGGGGTCGAGGCGCGCATGGTAGCCCGACATCGGCACCTGGCTCATCATCTCGATTCCACCGGCGAGCACGACGTCCGCCATCCCGCTCATGATCTGCATCGCGCCGTCGGCGATCGTCTGCAGCCCGGACGAGCAGAAGCGGTTGACCGTCTGCGCGGGCACCTCGACCGGCAGGCCGGCGCGCAGCGCGGACACTCGCGCCACGTTGAGCCCCTGCGACGCCTCCGGCATCGCGCAGCCCCACACCACGTCGTCGATCGTCGCTGGATCGACACCCGACCGGTCGATCGCGTCGCGCATCACGCACGCACTCACCTCCACGGGATGCGAGGCGGAGAGCGCACCGCCCGTCTTCCCCTTGCCTACCGCCGTACGCACGGCGGAGACGATCACGACTTCGTTGTTGTCGGCCATGGTATCCTCTAATTGCGGAGCGGCTTGCCCGTCTTGAGCGTGTACGCGATGCGCTCCTGCGTCTCCTTCGTACCCAGCAGACGGAGGAAGGCTTCGCGCTCGAGGTCGAGAATGTCCTGCTCGGTCACGGTGCGCGGAGGCCCGTCGCCGCCGCAGAGCACGTAGGCGAGCTCGCGCGCGATCCGAACCTCGTGATCGGTGATCGCGCCCCCTTCGTGCATCGCCCAGCCGGCGTAGTGCAGGTTGCCGAGCCCGTTCTTTCCGATCGCCGTGATCGTGCGTGGCACCGGCGCCACGTAGTCGGTGGCGAGGTCGAGCACGCGCGCCTTTGCGTCGGCGATCAACCGGTCGCGGTTCATCGTGATCCGGTCGGCCACCGGTCGCAGGAAGCCGAGATTCCGCGCTTCGAGCGCCGAGGTGCTGGTCGTCGCCATGGCAATCGTCTTGAATGCGCGACGCACGGCTTCGAACGGATCGGCCTCGTCGTACGGCACCAACGCCTCGGTGAATCGGAAGAGCAGCTCCTTGGTTCCGCCGCCCGCCGGGATGAGCCCGACACCAGCCTCCACGAGCCCCATGTACAGCTCGGCGTGCGCCTGGATCCGGTCGCAGTGGAGCGCGTACTCGCACCCGCCACCTAGCGTCAGACCATGCGGCGCGGCAACGACCGGAAAGGGCGCTCTGCGCAGCATCATCGCGCCCTCCTGGAAGTAGCGCACCATTCCATCGAGCCCCTTCCAGTCGCCACCCTGCACCTGCGCTGCGACGGCACCGAGATCGGCGCCGGCGCTGAACGCGCGTGGATCGTCGTTGCCGAGCACGAGCCCCACGTACCGGCCCTGCTCCACCCGCTCCAGCGCAGTGCGGAGCATTCCGAGCACGCCGGCGCCCATCGTGTTCATCTTGCTCCGTGCCTCGAGCAGCAGCACGCCGTCGCCCAGGTCGAGCAGATTCGCGTCCTTCGAGCTCTCCACGACCGCACCGGCGCGTGCACGCACCAGGTCGAGCGAGATCTGTCCCGGGACGGCCGGCACGGGCGCAGGCTGACCCTTGTCGTCGAGGAACGACCAGCCACCGTCCCGCTGCTGATAGAACGAGCCAGCGGTCGCCGTGGCCAGCATCGCCGGCACGCCAAGCTCCAGCCGCTCGAAGCCGTCCCGAAGGAAGTCGTGGCCGAGCGCATCCATCTGCTTGAACGGCCCGGCCTCCCACGCGTAGCCCCACTCGATCGCCCGGTCCACGGAGACTAGGTCGTAGGCGATCGCCGGCGTCGTGGTGAGCGTGTAGTGCGACATGCGCAGCAGGTAGTTGCGCACGAACTCGCCGTACTTGCCTGGGAGCTTCTCGGCCATCGGCAGCCGCTTCACGAGCGGCTCCTTCATGAGGGCGGCGAGTGCCGGCTCCTCGACCTTCTGCTGCGGGCCGTACTCGAGCGTCCTCCAGTCGAGCGTCGTGATCTCCTTGCCGACCTTCTTGTAGAAGCCACCGCCCGTCTTGTCGCCGAGCCGGTTGCTCGCCGCCAGCGCGGTTACCCAGTCCGGCATGGAGAAGTCCTCTCCCGTGCTAGCGCTCAGCCCCTTCGACACGTGCAGCAGGACGTCGAGCCCCGTGATGTCCGCCGTGCGAAAGGTGGCGCTCTTCGCGCGCCCGAGCAGCGGGCCAGTGAGCGCATCCACTTCGTCGATCGTCAGGTCGGACTCCATCATCCCCTTCATCGCCGCGACCATGCCGTACACGCCGAGCCGGTTGGCGACGAAGCCGGGGACGTCCTTCGCGATCACGATCCCCTTGCCCAGCACCACCTCGCTGAACCAGCGCGCGGCATCGAGCGCCTCGGGAATGGTGTCCGCGGTGGGGATCAGCTCGAGCAGATGCAGATAGCGCGGCGGATTGAAGAAGTGCATCCCGAGGAAGTGCTGCTTGAACCGGTCGCTGCGTCCCTCGGTGAGCACCGACATGGGGATGCCCGACGTGTTGCTCGCCACGATGGCGGTGGGCTTGAGCAGCGGCTCCAGGCGCGCGTAGAGGGCCTGCTTGGGGCCCGGCTGCTCGATGATCGCTTCGAGGATCAGGTCGCAGTCGCGCAGCAGCTCGAGGTCGTCCTCGAGGTTGCCGGTACGGATCAGCGCGGCGCGCGCCACGTCCATGAAGGCGGCCGGCCTGGCCTTTCGGGCTCGGTCGAGCCCGGACTGCGCGGGCAGACTGCGATTGCCCTCCGCAGCGGCGATGTCGAGCAGGACGACCGGGATGCCGGCCGAAGCGGCGAGGGCGGCGATGCCGCTCCCCATGGTGCCGGCGCCGACGACGCCGAGGGTGGCGATACGCATGACGGGAAGGGCGCGTGCGGGTGAGGCGGAGACGACCGTAGCGGAGAGACGGAAAGGTAGCGCGCGAGCAAAAACGGTGCAGAAGCCGCACCTATTTGCATAGCCGAACGACCGACTTCTAACGATGAGAATGGCTAAGTGATTACCACCAATAGATTTACGCGTACGAATGAAAGCGGTCTGAGCGGTGCATTCAGCTCAGGCATGGGATACCCTCTCTGTCCACCAGTGCGTCGTCTACGTCGTCTGCGACATCCGCGGGCCGGCTTCACGATCATCGAGATCATCTTCGTCTTCGTCCTGTTCGGCCTCGTCATGATGATGGGGATGCGCTCGCTGGGCGAGACGCTGAGCCGCGACCGACTTGGCAAAGCCGGCAACGTCTTCGCGTCGGACATGGAGCTCGCCTTCTCCACCGCGGCGCGCCAGCGCTCGCCGGTGCGCCTCCACGTGGACAGCGCGAAGCGGCTCTACGAGCTGGACGACGCGCTCGACACGCTGATGAAGTTCAAGGTTCGCGACCTGAGCAGCGGCGACCGGCAAGTCGGCTTCATCAGCACGCGGGACACGACCGTCTACATCATGCCGTCCGGCTTCGCCTCGAACTTCAGTGGCACCTCGACGAAGGACACGGTGGTCTTCGGCTACGTCGGAGCAACCAGCACGTCGAGGTCAACCGTGATCATGACGCGGTCCGGGCTGATCACGTTCAACAACAACAAATGATGACTCCCCTCCAGCCGGCACGCCGCGGCTTCTCGTTGATCGAGATCATCGTGGCCATGTCGATCATCGCCATCGCCTTCACCTCGCTGCTCGCGCTCCAGGTCCGCTTGACGACGCGCCAGAAGCGGGCTGCGGAGCAGTCGGCGCGCAACGCCATCCTGTATCAGGAAGTGAATCGGATCGAGAGCATGCGATTCACCGCGCTCGACACGATGCTCGTGAGCGATACCGACTCCGCTGGCACCTTCAGCTACAAGCGGAACTACACCGTGACGGGCAACCCATCCGGCGCCGGCTGTACGGCGTCGAGGCCCTGTAAGGACATCCTCGTTCGGGTCGTGCCGAATGCACACCCGGATGACTCCGTGTTCGTCACGGTCCGGCGTGAGAAGACGCCCTCGTACAATCCACTCTTCACGCCATGACTTCACAGACTCGCAGGCACTGGGCTCGGCGCGGCTTCACGGTCATCGAGATCGTGATCGCGCTGACCATCTTCTCCATCGTCGGGCTCGTGCTGACGAAGATTCTTCTCTCGCAGACGCAGTCCTTTCAGCGCGACGTCACCTCGCGTCGGGCCCGCGGTGGCGCTCGCGGTGCAGTGAACGTGATGATCAGCGACCTGCGCATGACGCAGGACGTCGGCGGCGTGCAGGCTGCCGACGACTCCACGATCACCGTCCTCGTGCCGGTCGTGTTCGGCCTCGTCTGCGCCTCCAACGGTGCGACGTCGACGACGATTGCGACCGTGGCCGTCGACTCGTTCGTCACGGCGCAGGTGAAGTACGGTGGCTACGCAGTCCGAAGCCTGGGCAGTCCGTATTCCTACACCTACGTCCCATCCTTAGCCGGATCCGCGACGCCGACCAGCAAGGCGGCCTGCACCGGGCTCACGACGCCAGTGCGGCCCGACACGGTGAGTGTGCGTCCGAATGTTGCGGCGCAGGGGGGCGATACAGGCCGAGTCATCCGCTTCACGCCCGGCACCACGGCCGCGACGTACGTCGGCCAACCGGCGTTTCTCTGGCAGACGGTGTCGTACATGTTCCGCGCCGATACGGTCTTCGCCGGCACCCGGGCGCTCTACCGGCAGACATGCAATGGCGCCACGAGTCCCGTCTGCGTCAGCGAGAAGATCATGGCGCCGTTCACCACCAAGGCACGCTTCAACTACTACCTGAACTCGTACCTGAACTCCGGCTCCCCGTCGTCGCAAGACAGCTCCGTGAAGCTCCTTTCCACTGGCCCCACTGACGTGCGCGGCGTCGAGATCGTGCTCGCTGCACAGTCGCCCGATACGGTGCGCGGCAGCAAGGGCGCCGCCAAGTCCACCACTACGACCTCGGTCTTCTTCAAGAATGTGAGGATGCCATGACGGAACACGCCCAGCACACCGATGCGCTGCCCGATGACACTTCACTCGCCACGCCGGCACCCTCGCGGCGCGACGGCTTCGCTCTGCCGATGGCGATCCTCGTGATCGCGCTGGTCACCGTCGGGCTGGTGGCAAGCTTCAGCGCCACCGGCAGCGAGATCGCCAACATCGCGTCCCAGCGTGGACAGGCGCGCGCATATTCGATGGCACAGCGCGGCATCGAGAGCTTCATCGCGCACCGCAACGACGCGGTGACGATCAGCGGCGTGACGAGCTACTACTGCCCGAACTGCGCGGCAGTCAACGGCGTCGGAGCCGGCTCCTTCCCCACGCGGCAGGAGACGCTCTACAAGGCATTCCCCGGTGGCTGGGTCGTCGTCAAGGCGACCCCCGTCATGATGGACGCCGTCAACGGCAAGGGGACGTACCTCATCGCGTCTACCGGCTACGATTCAGCGAGCGCCATCTATAACGGAACCAAGACGCGATACGCCACGCGCACGGTAGCGCTGTTCGCCACCTTCACGCGCACGACGATCAACGTGCTCGCGGGCTGGACCAGCCTGTCCGGACTGGACATCCAGGGCAACTCGGCCACGATCAGCGGCATCGATGGATGTGGCTCGGGTCGCAACGTGGCCGGGTTGTCGGTGCCGCTGAACCCGAATGGCACCGCTGATCTCAAGCAGCAGAACAACTGGTCGCCCATCGGAAGCCCCGCCTACGACACGCTGAAGACGTTCTCTCAGGAGTCGGCCGCCGTGAAGATCGACTGGGCCGCAGTCCAAGCGGGAAGTGCCATGCCAGCGGACATCGTGATCGGCTCAGGCCAGTTTCCCAGTGCCGCCGAGTTCGCCGCCGACACCGAGTGGTTTCCCGTCATTCACGTCACGAACGGTCCGGCGGGCAACTTCACGCTTCCGAACGCGGGCCGCGGCACGCTGATCGTCGACGCCAACCTGACGATCAACGGCAGTCGCCAGTGGAACGGTATCATCCTGGTCGGCGGTGCGATCACCTCCGACGGCAACAATGTGTCTTCAGGCGCGACGATCAGCGGGCTGAACTACCTCACCGGTCCCCGTCCGGCCGCGTCTACCGCCAGCAGCGGGACTAATGGCGACAACGCCACCGCGAACGGTCAGAAATCGTACGTCTACAATTCGTGCGACGTCGCCAAGGCGACCTCGGGTGCGTCCCGCTACTACATCATGGCGAACACCTGGATGGACAACCTGGCTGGCTACTAGCGACACCATTCCACTCCTTTACACGACGGGGCGCGAGCAGCTCGCTCGCGCCCCGTCGTGCGTCCGTCCTCCGAGACACCACACGCCTCACGGCTCGCCGAATGGATCTCCCGGCGGCGCCACGAGCGCGGGCGTCGGCCGAGGCAGCTCGCGCCGGTCGATCCACCGGGCGAAGTCGCCGGCGATCGACGACCAGTGCGCGCGGTCCATCGTGTCGCCACCGCTGCTCACTCGCCGCGCCGCCACGGCGCGCAGCCGTCCGATCTCATACTCCGCCATCGCCCGCACCTCGGGCGCCGCCGCCGTATCTGCCGCGAGCACCAGCAGCCGGTCGGCCACTGCACGCTGCGTCACCCGGCGCAGCGCCACCGTCTTCGGTGTGGCGCGCACATCGCTCGCGTTCCACGTGCGCGCCACGAGCGAGTCCATCACCTCGCCGAGCGTCAGCATACCCGCACCGCGCGAGGCGAACGTCACGACGCGCGCCGCACGCTCGCGCTGCAGGATGCCGTCCACGATCATCTGCGACAGCGTGCGCGCCGCCGAGAGCTCGTCGAACGCAGGATCGGTGCGCCCGCGGAACAGCTCCTCCACCGGGCTGTTGCTGTTGTTCACGGGGCCGTCGTAACCGCTGGGGCGCGGGCCAAGGAGCGAGAGCACGGTGTCGGGAATCGCCAGCTCGGATGGCTGCAGCTCGGCGAGCAGCAGCGAGAGCGCCTGGCGCTGCCGAGTGCCGCTGATCGGGCGCGTCGCGGTCTGGTTGTCGCCGCGCAGCGCGTTGGCGTACTCCATTCCACCGATCGTCTTCGTCACGCCGTTG
Source organism: Gemmatimonadota bacterium (assembly GCA_043754875.1). Classification (GTDB taxonomy): domain Bacteria; phylum Gemmatimonadota; class Gemmatimonadetes; order Gemmatimonadales; family Gemmatimonadaceae; genus AG11. The sequence continues at coordinate 2,783 of JAYUTY010000292.1, read as the reverse complement.
AGCGCGAAGCGGTGCCAGAAGTAGAGTGGCGCGAGCCGCTCCTGCAGCGTCGCCACCGGCTCACCCGCGCGGATGTTGCGCAGTCCGAAGCGCGAGAGTGCCACGCGCCGCACGGCGGTCTGATGCGAGAGAAACTCGAGCGGTGTTGCGGCATCGTCCCACAGATTGGTGCGCGGATCGCTCGCGTTCTCGGGCCGCGCGTCGGCGTCGCTGAGGTACAGGTAGCCCTTCTTGAGCCCCTCGGCCACGATCGCCGCGAGCGAGTCGCGCTCCGAGGCGGCCGGGAAGATGCCGTAACCCCAGCGGATGGCCCAGACGTCGTAGTCGCCCGGCCCTCTGCCATACGCCCTGGAGATGTCGATCTGGCCATCGCTGCCGAGCCGCACGCGCGGCGCCGGGTAGTCCATCACGGACGCCCGCTCGTCGGCGCTCGCGATGTAGTTGTGCGAGAGGCCGAGCGTGTGGCCGACCTCGTGCGCGCTCACCTGGCGCACGCGCGCGAGCACGAACGCCGTGTCAGCCGCGGCGGCATCCGCACCCATCAGCGCCGCGTAGATGTTGTAATCGGTGCGCGCGCGATGTGAATCGAGCCGCGCCATTCCCTTCAGCATCTCACCCGTGCGCGGGTCGCCCAGGGCGCCGCCCACCGACCAGCCGCGCTCGTTGCGGTTCTCCCACTGTACGATGTTGTAGCGCGCGTCCAGTGGGTCAGCGCCGTCCGGAAGAAATTCGGCACGGAAGCCACCCGTGAGTCCCGCCCGGTCGAACGCCTCGGTCCAGAAGCGCACCCCCTCCAGCGTCGCCTGTCGCATCGGCTCCGGAATGCCGGGGTCGATGTAGTAGACGATCGGGTTCTCGATCGGCGAGCGCGGGTCGGCGGGATTGCTGCGCTCCAGCCGGTGACGCGAGATCCAGCGCTGCTCGAGCGCGCGCTGGATCGGCTGTCCATAATCCTTGAAGGTGATGCCGAAGTAGCCGACACGCGGGTCCAGCTCGCGGGGCCGGTAGCTGGCGTCGGGGAGTGGAAGAAACGAAAGGTGCTGCCGGATCGTGAACGCGTGCGCGTCGGGCGCGATGCGGCGCACGATGCCGCCGGGATTCACCGCCGCGAAGGTGAGCGCGACGTCGAGCTCCGTGTTCGTCGGATAGCCCTTCGTATGCGTGCGGTCGATCGACGACCGGTCGCGCGCGACGGTGAACGTGCCCTGGTTCAGCCGCGCCATCGACGCGGCGACGTCATTCCAGTCGCGATACGCGACCTCCGTCAGATCCACCAGGAGGCGACCGCCCTCCTCGGCGAGCACCGGCAGCGCAGCGACGGTGCTGGTGGGAAACGCCTCGCTCACACTGCGCTGGTGTGCCGCGTTGTCGGCGAGCGACGAGCGGAAGCGCGTGTTCTCGACGATCATCAACACGCGGTCGCCGTCACGCTCGAAGCGCACGACCTGGTCGTCGCCGCTCGCGCCGCGGTCCAGACCGACGGGGTTGGAGCCGAAGCCGGACGCGAGGCTGGCCCAGAACAGCGCGCGTGTCGTCTCGCGTGGCAGCTCGGCGAGCACGCGGCCCTGGCGAGCGTCGAGAAAGAGTGGCACGAAGCCGTCGCGCCGCTCGAAGCCAGCGGTGCGTGCGGCGATGGTCGTTGCGGGAGGGGGCGTGGTGCTCGCAGCAGGCGCATTCTGCGCGCCGACGACGGCTGGCACGGCGAGCAGCAGCGCGACGCGAGCCGAGCGGGATGGATTCAGGCGGGTCATGCGAGATGATGCGGGTGGGGTGGCGGGCGGGATGACTATCAAGATTGACTACCGAGACTATCGGTCTACGGTGCCGCGGAGGATCCCGTTGCGCAATCGCACGGCGCGCGCTGCCGCCGTGGGCTCCTCCGCCAGCCGCGGCGCGGCGGCGGAGTAGGCGAGCAGCGCGCGGAGCGTGAGCGTCTGGTCGCCGCGCCTCACCACGATCGGCAGCGGGCTCCCGCTGGGCCGTCCCGCGTAGAGCACGCGGAACTTGGCACCGAACTGCGCGTCGTCCACCTTGACGGTGCCAACGCTCACGAGCGCGTCGCCGGACTTCACGCCGGCCAGCGCCGCCGGACTTCCGGGCTGCACCTCCGCCACGCGCACGGCGCCCTCCGGATCAGGCCCCGTGGTCACGCCGATTCGCGGCGTGCTGTCGGGCACGAGTCGCAGGCCCACTCTGGGCAGCAGCTCCGCCCACGGATACGGCTCACGGCCATCCACGTAGCGCCGCTCGAAGTCCGCGAAGCTGCGCCCATTGGCGGCGCGGCTGACGGTGTTCCAGAAGTCGTCGTGCGTGAAGCCGCGCCCCTTCTTGTACGTCGCTTCGTAGAGCTCGCGCATCACGCCGTCCAGCGCGTGCTTGTTCTCGCTCGCGTCGCGGATCGTGATGTCGAGCATCAGGCCGGCGAGGGATCCCTTGGGGTAGTAGCTGTACTCCGTGCCGTCTCGTGGATGGATCCACGTATTGACGGAGGCATCCTCGAGCGCGAACGGGATCGTCCCGCCAATCTCGCCGATCTTCGCTGCCGTTGCCGCATAGAACGCCGGCGCGTCGATCACGCCGCCTCGGACCTCGGCCAGGTCGGCGTAGTAGTCGGTGATCCCCTCACTCACCCAGAGCCACGGGGTAGGCTGCGGCCGGTCGTAGCGATACGGCGTGAGGTCGGCCGGGCGAAGCCGCTTCACATTCCAGGAGTGGAAGATCTCGTGCGCGTACAGCGACGGCTGGAAGGGAGTGCCGATGCCGGCGGGCGTGACGATGTCCAC
>JAYUTY010000291.1:0-4698 GCA_043754875.1 Gemmatimonadota bacterium | reverse complement strand
AGGCGGGGGTCGTCGCCATCTTCTGCGAGCGGATCCTCGACGGCGTGCCGCTGACGATCTTCGGCGACGGTTCGCAGGTGCGTGACTACGTGTTCGTGGGCGACGTCGCCGATGCAACGTGGCGCGCGTCGACGCACGACGTGCCCGCGGCTGGCATGCTGGATCAGCGCGCGTTCAATGTCGGAACCGGCGTGGGCACCTCGGTGACGAAGCTGGCCGAACTGCTCAGCGCGGCGGCGCAGGCGAAGCCGGAGATCGTCTTCGCGGCCAAGCGTCCCGGTGAGCAGCAGCTCTCGGTGCTCGACGTCACGAAGATCGGTCGCGAGTACGAGTGGCAGCCGCAGGCGTCGCTGGAGAATGGATTGCGGCAGACGTTCGAATTCTTCCGCACGCGACACGAGCAGCGGACCACAGGGACGACGACGTGATCCTGCTCCTGCAGGCAGCCGCCGTCCCGACATCGGCTCGGGAGCTGATCGTCAACTCGAGCACGGCGACCCAGGTCGTGCTCGGGATCCTGGTCGTTCTCTCGCTCGTGAGCTGGGCGATCATGCTGGGCGTCGGACGGCAGCTGACGCGCGCGATGAATGGAACGATGACCTTCGCACGCGAGATCGACCGGAGCGGGCGGATCGAGGCGGCGGGTTTGGCGGCGAGGCATTCCACGTCCAATGCAGCGCAGCGGCTGCTGCTGCGGGCGCTTCAGTTTCTCGGCGACGACCGCCGTCCCGAGGCGAACGATTTCGCCGGGGAATCGTTTGGGCACGCGACGGTGTCCGCGCAGACGTCGGCAGCGTCGAAGGTGGAGACGCTGCGGCTCGTGCTCGACGCCGAGACGCTGGCGGAGCGCGACCGGCTCGGGCGCTTCCTTCCGTGGTTGGCAACGATCGGGTCGGCGAGCCCGCTGATCGGACTGCTGGGCACGGTGCTCGGGGTCATCAGTGCTTTCGTGGGTATCGCGACGAAGGGATCGGGCAACCTCGCCGCGGTCGCCCCGGGCGTTGCGGAGGCGCTCGTCGCCACTGCCGCGGCGCTCAGCGTCGCAATCCCCGCGACGTTCGGGTACAACATCCTCGCGAACCGCCTGAACCGGATCGACAACCTGCTCGAGAACGTGGGCACCACCGTCATCGCGATGCTCGTTCGCGAGGGGCGCGTCTAGCGTGTCACGCCGACGCAGCCGAGAAGGGCTGCCGCTCAATGCGGAGATCAACGTCGTCAGCCTGATCGACGTCTTCCTGCTGCTGCTCGTCATCTTCATGATCACCGCGCCGATGATGCAGGGCGGGGTGGACGTCGCACTTCCGAAGGCGGAGGCGAAGCCGCTGGAGCCGAAGAGTGGGCTCGTGGTGAGCGTCGACCGCACGGGTGCGATCTACGTGGACGAGACGCGGATGACGCTCCCCGAGTTCCGGGCGGCATTCAAGACGCTCGCGAGCGGCCGCGCGAAGGACGGGGTGTACCTGCGCGGCGACGCGGCGGTGCCGTACGGTACCGTCACCCAGGTGCTCGCGATCATGCGTGGCGCTGGCGTGGGCGACATCGGGCTCGTCACGGACCCGGAGACCGGGCCGTGACGGCTGCGGGCGCGACGTCGGACTTCTCGCTCCGGACGCCGCTCGCGGTGTCCGCCGTCCTGCATCTCGCGGCTGCGTCACTCTTCCTCCTCGCGAGGGCAGGGCGAGCGCCCACGCCGCAGGCACCGACATATCGGGTCAACCTGGTCGCCGCGCCGCCCGGTCCGCGCGCGGTCGGCGTCGTGACGCCTGCGCCACCCGTGCCAGTGCCGACGCCGCCCGCGGCCAAGGTGCCGCTCGCGCGCGTGACGCCTCCGCCGGAGCGCATGAAGGCACCGCCGACGCCCACCGCGAAGCCGGTGCCCGTTCCAGCCGCCAAGCCGGTGAAGTCGGCGACCCCCAACGCGGCCAATGCAGCGGCCAAGCCCGTAGCCGTTCCGCCGAGAGCGGGGGGCGGACCGACCGGAGGACGAGGTGCGGACGTCGCCAACGTGAAGGTGGAGGGGATCGAGTTCCCGTTCCCAGGGTACCTCGAAAACGTCGTCCGGCAGATCGCCCTCCGCTTCCGACCACCGGGCAACGCCTCCCTCCACGCCGACGTCGCCTTCCTGATCCGCCGCGATGGTTCCATCACCGGACTCCGCCTCCAGACCCGATCCGGCGTCTACTCCTTCGACACCGAAGCACTCGGCGCCGTGGACGCGGCGGGGAGTGCGCACGCGTTCGGACCCCTGCCGCAGGGGTTCTCCGACGACGTGCTTCCGGTGATCTTCAGCTTCGACCCACGCCTCATCAGGTAATGCGAACTTCGTCCCTCCTCCGCGCGCTCACTGCGCTCCTCGTCGCCACGCCACTGCTCTCGCAGGACACCACGCGCGGCGTACGCATCGGCCTCTCCTATGATCCCGGCTCGCGTCCGGGTGTCGTCGTCCTCGGGGTGAACGGGGCCGGCGCGGACTCGATCCGCGCCATCGTGCAGCGCGACCTGACCAACGGCGACCGAGTGAACGTGATCGCGCTCGACAACGCCCCACTGCGTGAGGCCGACCGTGGAAGTGCGCCGAACTGGGCGCTGTTCTCCAAGCTCGGTGCGGCGGCGGCGGTGCGGGTCACACCCATCCCGACGGGATTTCATCTCACCGTCTACAACATCGCGACGCAGCAGACCGCCCTCGTTCGCGATTTCCCGGCGCCGGCGATGGCTGACGTACGGGATTGGCGAGCGGCGCTGCACTCGATGGACGACCAGCTGGAAGAGTCGCTCACGGGGACCCGCGGCATCTCGGCGACGCGCGTGCTGTTCGAGCGCGGAAAGCGGATGTGGGCCGTGGACAGCGATGGCGAGTCGCCGGTCGCGTTGACGGAGGCTGGGTCGCCGGTGAGCGGCGCATGGAATCCGAACGGGCGCATGATCGCGTACTCGACCTACATCCCGTCGCAGATCATGGTGCGAGATCTCGTGACCGGGCGGTCGCGCGTCGTCGCTGGCGGGAGTGGCGTCTACATCTCGCCCATCTTCACGCCGGACGGCTCGAGCATCGTGTTCGCGCACGGCGCCGACGAAGGGGTGGACCTCTATACGGTGTCGCTCTCCGGTGGACCCAGCCGGCGCCTCTCTGTGGGACGCGGCAGCGACAATGTGGGTCCGAGCTTCAGCCCGGACGGGCGTCGCATCGCCTTCATGTCGGGTCGTGCGGGGCATCCGGAGATCTACACGATGGACGCGGACGGGACGAACGTGGATCTGCTCACGCCGCTCGAGTTCGGCGAGAACGCGTACCGTGCGAGTCCGGACTGGTCGCCGGACGGACGGCTCGTCGCATTCCAGTCACAGATGGGCGGTACCTTTCAGCTCATGACGATCAACCTCCGCGACCGCGGGCTCAAGCAGCTGACGAGCGACGGTCGCAATGAGGATCCCTCGTGGGCGCCAGACGGGCGGCACCTGGTCTTCGTCTCCAACCGGAGCGGCACGAAGCAGTTGTGGGTGCTGGACATCGAGACTGGACGCTCGCGACAGCTCACCCACGGCGCGGCGGCGCGGCTGCCAGCCTGGTCGCCCCGCCTCACTGCCACCTGACCGCGGTCGACCGTGCGCACAATCACTTTTCAGGAGATCGTCATGACGCGTTCCACCACCGCGCTGGTCCTCGCGGGACTTCTCTCACTTGGCGCTCTCGGTGCCTGCCGCCGCAAGCCGGCGCCGGCGCCGGTCCCGGAGGCTGTTCTCGTGGACGGCAATGCGAAGCTGCGCGCGGACTCGATCGCGGCGGCCGAGGCGGCGCGACGCCGTGCAGCCGATTCGCTCGCCGCGCTGAACGCGGAGCGGTCGAGCGGCGCCGCGCAGCGAGCGCAGGCGGAGCTCACGCAGGTGCTGACGCAACGGGTCTACTTCGACTACGACCGCGATGCGCTGCGCGACGACGCGCGACAGACGCTGGATGCCAAGGCGCCCATCCTGCTCGCGAATGCGAGCGTCACGCTCGTGATCACCGGACACACCGACGAGCGCGGCACGTCTGAGTACAACCTCGCGCTCGGGCAGCGACGCGCTGCGCAGGTGAAGCGATACCTGGTGAGCAAGGGAGTTGCGGACGGCAAGCTGACGACGCAGAGCCTTGGCGACTCGCAGCCGGCGGTGCAGGGCAGCGACGAATCGGCCTACCAGCAGAACCGCCGCGCCGAGTTCGAGCTGCAGAACTCGCGGGGCGCCCTCGTGCGTCCGGGCTCGTGACGCGCGCGCGACAGATCGGACCGCTGGTCGCGCTCGCGCTCACCGGATGTCTCGCGTCGAAGAACGACGTGATGCTGCTCCAGGATCAGCTCCGCACGATGCAGTCGGCCTCGGCGCGCGCCGACGAGGCACAGCGCGCGCACATCGACGACGTGCTGTCGCAGGTGACGCGCGCCAACGACTCCGTGCGCGTGCTCAGCGGCCGGCTGGCGAAGCTCCAGGGCGATGTCCAGAACGATCATTACGAGATGGCGCGGCAGATCCTGCAGATCCAGGAGCTGAGCGGCCAGAGTCAGCGGCGTCTCCAGGAGCTCCGCGCGTCGCTCGAGGAGCGAAGCCAGGCTGCCTCGGCGGCGGTTCCGCATGACACCAGCCGCGCCGCCGCCGGCCCTGGACCGGCGCAGCTTTTCCAGAGCTCGCTCGACCAGCTTCGTCGCGGCAGCACGG
>JAYUTY010000290.1:0-1528 GCA_043754875.1 Gemmatimonadota bacterium | reverse complement strand
GAGCGTCGGCGACTCCACAGCCGGCGCCGCCGTCCCGAAGCGTGCCACGCTCGCCGCGACCGCCACGAGATGCAGCAGCAGCACATGCATCAGGTAGTAGAACATCGGCACCTTGCCGATGATCTGCGCCCTGCGCAGCACCGCCGGCGTGCGGCCATCCAGTGCACGAAGCAGCAGGAGCACGGGGCCGAGCGTCAGCAGCAGGAACAGCAGCGAGGGCGGATACTTGTTCAGGTTGAGGAACGAGACGAGCGTCATCGCCGCGGTCGGCTGAGGCGTCCACGGTGCGGGGTCGCCGTAGATGTTGAAGCCCCGGAGGACGAGGAACGTCACGATGCTGCCGACGCCGAGGCGCAGCAGGATCGCACGCCGCCGCTCGGCGGGCAGCACCCACAGCGCGCCGAGTGCGTAGCCGACCGCTGACACCCCGATCCAGGGGATGATCGGATAGACGACGAAGACCGTGTGCGGTGGTCCGGGCACGAGGAAGCCAGGGACGTGAAGAAATGTCCAGAGCGGCGCCAGCGCGCCGAGTGCGGCGGCCTGCACCCGGTCGAAGAGGTTGTGCGCCGCGATCAGCACCACGCCGAACGCGGCGATCGCGCGCACGGGGAGGTGGACGAGTGCGCCGAGCACGATCATCGCCCAGCCGAGCGCCCAGAGCACGTTGAGCAGACTGACCTGGTAGTCGACGTTGAACTGCCAGAGGAAGCGTGCGACGGTGAGCTCGAGGACGATGAGCCAGAGGCCGCGCGTCACGAGGAAGCGCGAGAGGTCACCCGTGGAGCGTCGCCGGCGCGAGAGGAAGGCGCCGGTGCCGGTGAGCAGGAAGAAGGTCGGCGCGCAGAAGTGCGTCACCCAGCGCGTGAAGAAGAGCGCCGCTGTGGTCGTCGCGAGGTTCGTCGGGCTCGCGGCGGCGTTTCCGAAGTAGTCGCGCGTGTGGTCGAGCGCCATGAGGATCATGATGATCCCGCGGACGACGTCCACGACGTCGATGCGCTCGCGCAGCGGCGTGCTGGCCTGCGTTCCTGAAAGTGTCATGGGCGCGTGGGGTGTACAGGCGCTCGCGGATACATAATTGGATACAAAATGCCTTTCTCGATGACAGGGCACAAGGGGGAGAAGCTCAGCGCACCATCGTTGCGAGCGTAGCCCAATCCAGCTTCTCGCTGATCGCTCTCAGCAGCTCGAAGTTCGGGTCCGTCGGCTTTGCAGCACGCTCGACGGCATAGGTCTGCTCCGTGCCGATCACCAGCAGTTGCACCGTCGCGCTCGCACTCCGATCGACGTACGTCGGGTTCAGCCGTACGATCGGGGATGCGCCCTCCGCTTTCGAACTGGTCGTGCCGCTCGGATGCGCGCGGTCCTCATGGCAGCAGTAGGCCGGTCCGCTGCGGTCGTCCAGCGTGGCTAGCTCCTGCTCGTACCGTGCGGCGAGACTCTCCATCCCCCGGCTCGCGCGCAGATCCGCGAGATGTGCCCGGAGAAGCTCCTCTCGCGTGACGGGCAGCCAGACCTCCTGTCCTCT
>JAYUTY010000289.1:0-4718 GCA_043754875.1 Gemmatimonadota bacterium | reverse complement strand
CTCACCCGCGCATGAGGGCGCGAACGAGAAAGTACCCGCCGGCGAGACACGCCACCGCCACGTAGCCGGCCGGCAGGAATACTCCTTCGCCCCGCCGGAGCGCGAAGACCGCGATGTAGCCCAGGACGGCGCCGGCCACGAGCAGCGCGGCGGCGGCGAGGCCAAGCAGGAGGCGCACGACGAGCGGGGCGGAGGCGATCATCGCCCTAGTCTACCTCGTTGACCACGTGCCGCCCCGCTCGACCCATCCGCCGGCGCTCGAGATCGGCTTCCACGAGCAGGGCGGTGATCTCGTCGGCGTTGGAGGTGCCGTAGTTGGCGTGGCAGTTGTTCATCACCACGTGCACACCCTGCGTGTGCTGTGCAACGTCGATGATGCGCGGCACCCACTCACCGAGCTGCGCAGCGTCGTAGAGATGGCGATAGCGCTCGCTCGTCGTCGTTACCGGGCGCTCCCATGTCTCGGTGCGCCGTCCGTGCATCCGAACGATCGCCAGCCGCTCGTTCGTCACCGCGACCACCGGCGGCATGCTCGTCGCGAAGCCGGGTGGCGCGTCCACCATCACGTGCACCAGATCGTGCGCGCGCAACAGGTCGAGCGTTCGCGCGCGTCGCGCGTCGTCGGCGACCCAGCTCGCGTGTCGCAGCTCGAGCGCGCAGCACGGCGCATCGCCGGCCCGCGCGCGGAGTGCCGCGATCGTGCGCTCCCCCTCGGGCGACGCAATGCAGTCTCGCGGCAGCTGGAGGAGTAGCGCACCAAGCTTGCCCACCTGCGCGAGCGGCGCGAGCGCGCTCGTGAAGCGCCGCCACATCTCGTCGATCAGCTCCGCCGGCACGTCGACGCCGCGCACGCTCGTCCGGCCGGCGAGTCTCGACGGCAACGCGTCGCGCACATCGGCCGGCAGACGTGCGACGCTGGTCGCGTGACCCGTCATCCACGCGTGCGCCTTGATATGGAACGTGAAGCCATCGGGCGTGCGCGCCGCCCACAGCTCCGCGTTGCGCTGCGACGGCAGGGCGTAGTAGGTCGAGTCCACCTCGACCATCGCGTAGCGCGATGCATAGTACGCGAGCCGTTCGGCCGCGGACCGCACGCCGTCCGGGTAGAAGACGCCCGGCGCGAGCATCGACGGATCGGTCCAGCTCGCGGTGCCGACGCGCACGTCGCGGCCGTCGATCGCCGTGCCTGCCGGCGAGGTGCCTCGCGCCGAGAGCAGTGCGCGTGCCCGCTCGCTCCGGGCGTGCGCCACGGCGACGCCGGCATCGTACGGGTTCGCCGTGTTCGGCAGTTCGCGCGATGAGTCGGGCCGTTGTGTGCCAGCTGATTCATCCTGCCGCGAACGCGGCGGCAGCCGGTCCGGGGGGCGCTCCGCCGCCGCACGCTCCCGCTCCAGCATCTCGCGCAGGCGTGCCGGCGCCTCGCGCAGCAGCGGTGCGATCAGCGCCGCCTCCGGCAGATGCTTCCAGTACCGCACCGGCATCTCGGCACGCATCATCCGCGGCTTGGTCCGGGCCGGGTTGAAGGTGTGCGCGTAGTAGGTGAGCCAGAGCTGCTCGAGATCGTCACCCGACGGCGCATCCAGGCGCGAGACACCGGGTGCGTAGGCGAGCACGCTGCCCTCCCAGTGCACCGAGAGCGACGGGGTGAGGATCGACCAGTGCATCGACGGAAAGCGGCGCGCGAAGAAAGGCGCCTCCCGCGCCAGCACGTCGTGCTCCGGCTCGAACCAGGCGACGTAGCGCTCTCGCGACGTGCCGGCACCCGTGAGACGGAATCGCACGAACGCCCGCAGCTTGTGCCCCTCGCGTTGCACCGACCTCGCCATCACGAGCAGTCGATACACGTCGTCATCCACGGAGATGTCGAGCAGATGACGCTCGCCATGAGTCAGCCGCCAGAGCACGCGGTACAGCGCGTCCCACCGCGACGGCTCCCGGTGGCAGGCGACGTCGGCGCCGAGGCCGAGGAAGGCGCGAGGTACCGTGCGCTCGCCCGCTACGGACTCCGGACTACCCGCCGGATCGATGGCCCGGTCGGGGGCCGTCGCGCCACTCGTCGCGCCACTCGTCGCGCCACTCGATGCCCCAAACAGCGATTCCTGTGCATCATCGAGTGCCCGCCACCACACCCCCTCCGGCGCGAGCGACGCCGCCAGCGCGTCCCGCGCCGCAGTACGCCACCCTTCCCACGTCCCGTCGAACCACGCCTCGCGCTGGTCGGTAGGTGCCACCGCTACAGCTGGCCGCCGATCACCGAACGCTGGTCGGCGAACAGCGGCAGCCTCGCGATGCTGGCGTCGAACTCGCTGCTCGCCGGCAGCCGCCGAACAGGGAGTGCCGCCTCCCTGTCCGCCGCCTCCGTCGCTGGCGACGCGAACAGGTCGAGCTGGGCGCGCCGGCGGAGCAGGCGGTCGCGCAGGTCGGACGAGTCGAGCAGCCGGCTGTCGGGGTTGTGGTCGGCGGCAGTCAGGAAGGGAAGCGCCCGCGAGGTCGCCACGCGCAGCCGCACGAGATCGGCCAGCCGGAGGCTGCGCCAGCGCCGCGCCGCCAGCATCCGGTCCACGCTCCGCACCCCCACTCCAGGCACGCGCAGCAGCAGCGATCGGGGCGCGCGGTTCACGTCCACCGGGAAGAGCGCGCGGTTGCGCAGCGCCCACGCCAGTTTGGGATCGAGCTGCAGGTCGAGATTCGGCGCGGCGGTCGTCGTCAGCTCGCTCGCTTGAAAGCCGTAGAAGCGCACCAGCCAATCGGCCTGGTACAGCCGATGCTCGCGCACCAGCGGCGGCGACATGCTCGGCAGCACGCCCGGCGAATCCGGGATGGGGCTGAACGCCGAGTAGTAGACGCGGCGCAGGCCGTGTGCGGCATAGAGCTCGGTGGAGGTGGCGAGAATGGACGCGTCCGACGCCAATGTCGCGCCGACGATCAGCTGCGTGCTCTGGCCGGCCGGCGCGAAGATCCGCGGTGCGCCTCCTCGCGGCCCGGCGGTGCGGATGATCGGTGACCCCGCGGCGCGCGCTGAATGCACCGCCGCCCGCGTCTCGGGCCTTGCCGAATCGATCCCGTCGCTGATCGTCGACATCGCTCGGCGGATCGTGACGAGCTTCTTCTCCGGCGCGAGCTGGTCCAGGTCAGCCTGGGTGGGCAGCTCCACGTTGATGCTCAGCCGATCGGCCCACCGGCCGGCTTCGTCGATCAGCTCTGGCGACGCGAGCGGAATCGTCTTGAGATGGATGTAGCCGTGGAACGCGTGCTCGGTGCGGAGCAGCCGCGCCACCCGCACGAGCTGCTCCATCGTGTGGTCGGCGCTCTTGAAGATCCCCGAGCTGAGGAAGAGCCCCTCGATGTAGTTCCGGCGATAGAAGTCGAGCGTCAGCCGCACGACCTCTTCCGGTGTGAACCGCGCGCGCCGCACGTCGCTCGAGCGGCGATTGATGCAGTAGAGGCAGTCGTACTGGCAGTAGTTGGTGAGGAGGATCTTCAGGAGCGACACACACCGTCCATCAGGCGTGTAGCTGTGACAGATCCCCATCCCCTCCGTCGAGCCGATCCCCTCCCCGTTCGTCGACTTGCGCCCCTTGGATCCCGAGCTCGCGCAGGACGCGTCGTACTTGGCCGCGTCGGCCAGAACGGCCAGCTTCTCTCCGATGTCCATCGCCCCTCCCGTCATCCCCGAACAGATACCGAAATCTATCGGGCGGCGCAGGGTACGACAACGCGAAACGGGGCTCGACTGCTGCGTCGGGCCCCGCCCACATCGCTTCGTCGAACGATCAGCTCGACGGGATCATCATGATGACTTCGTCACCCGGCGAGACGCTGATTTCCTGCGATACCGACTGCCGGCTCCCGCCGATCGGGTCCGCCTGGAAGCGGAGCGGCGTGGAGCCGAAGATCAGGTCGTTCGGAATCCGCAGCCGCGACGTCGCGTTTCCCGTCGCTGTTCCGAGCCGGATGCGCTGGGAGCTGCGATAGACGAAGATCGTCATGTCCAGAAACGCGTGGTTCTCGACGCGAAGGTAGGTGGGTGCCACTGGCTCCGCAGCTTCGTCGGTATTCTTGTTCATGGCGCAACCAAGCAGCGGCACGGTGCCAACTACCGTCATCAACAAGACAGCATGACGCAAGCGTCGCGCAACAACGAGCGCCTTTTCCCACTTCACTCCATTCCCTCTGCTCCGCATGGCATCCCCCGCTGAGCCGGCTCGGGCCGGTCGTAAGAGCTACGATGAAGCCTACTTCCACAAATGGTATCGCGATCCGCGTACCCGCGTACATACACCAGGGGCCGTACGACGGAAAGTGAAGATGGTCGTGGGCATCGCCGAATACTTTCTCCGGCGCAACCTTCGCTCCGTGCTCGACATCGGCGCCGGAGAGGGGCGCTGGGGAGTCGAGTTGCGTCGCCTTCGTCCGAACGTCCGCTACGTGGGCATCGATCCGAGCGAGTTCGCCGTCGCCCGCTATGGACGAAGCCGCAACATCAAACTGGGCTCCTTCGAGCAGCTTCCCTCTCTCCGCCTCGGCCGCAGCTTCGATCTCGTCGTCTGCGCCGACATGCTCCAGTACGTCTCCGATCCCGTCCTGGATCGGGGAGTTCGACACCTCGCCACGATCCTCCGTGGCGTCGCCTACCTGGAGTCCTACACCACGGGCGACGAGATGGAGGGGGACCTGGCCGACTGGCACGAGCGGAGCAAGTCGCGCTATCGCCGACT
>JAYUTY010000288.1:0-4728 GCA_043754875.1 Gemmatimonadota bacterium | reverse complement strand
GGCCGAGCTGGACGAGTGCACCAATGTCGCCAGGGTGGTAGCGCAGTAGTTCGGTGAACTCCGCCACCGCTTCTGCGGTGTGGCCCAGCAGGGCGTGCGTTCGACCAAGCTCCCAGCGGGCATCGCGCTCGTCGGGCCGCTGCCGCAGTCGCTCACCCAGCTCGGCGACGCGACTGTCATAGTAGCCAGTGTTCAGGTACGCGATCTCGAGGTTGCGCTGCGCGACCTGCATCTTCTGGTCGAGCTCGAGCGCGCGCATGAAGGCCGCGACCGCTTCCTCGTACAACCCCCTGTTGTAGTAGAGAACCCCGAGGTTGTTGTGCGCTCCCGGATCCGACGGGTCGATTCGCCGGGCAAAGGACCTCAGTACGTCGCGGTCACGTTCGGAAGTGAGGTTGGCTGACATCGGGCGGGAGGAGCGCGCAGCGGCGCGACGCTACGCGACGCGAACGGCGCGGAGAATCGCCTGCAGCGAGGCCGGATCGGGAAGCAGGAGGAAGAAGCCACGCAGCTTTTCCCCCACGTCGTGCATGAAGAACTCGCTCTCGACACAGAAGACGTAATCCTTGTCGGAACCGAACTGGAGGTACGCGGTCGTGAGCACCGCGGCGCTCATGTCCACCGCGAGGCTCGGCGGCGACGGCAGGAGCATCATGCCCATGAAGTCGCTCAACGCGTTCATGTACGCGCTGCTGAGGATATTGCCGGCTTCCTTGATGGCGGACTGCTCCATCTCGCCGAGCTCCTGCGACGTGCCAGGCGGGCGCCGCAGCATCAACTCGGCGAGGCGGATTGCAGTGGGCTTGGGGAAGACGAGCAGCGTGCGTCCGGTGAGGTCGCCGAGCATGTGCATGAGGACCGCGGCGACGGGCTCTTCGGGCTCGGAGATCTGGGGCGGCACATCCTCGAGCCGCGTCACGTTGATCGTGGGAACGCTGATCATGATCGTGCTGTCGATCATCTGCGACAGCGCCGTCGCGGCGTGCCCAGCCCCGATATTCGCGACCTCGCGGAGCGCGTCGAGCTGGAGCGCCTTGAGCGAGCGAAGATCTTCCATGGTCATTCCCTTAGAGTAGACTGCTCACGTCGATGATCAGCGCCGGGGCTCCGTCGCCGAGTATGGTCGCGCCGCTGAACAGCGCGAGCCCGTCCTTCACGCCGTCGAACTGCTTGACGACGATCTCCTGCTGCCCGATCAGGGTGTCGACGACCAGCGCCGCGCGCCGCTCTGCCAGTTCGACGACGACCACCTGCTCCAGGCCACGCTTTGCCTCGCCGACGAAGCCCACGAGGGAGCGGAGGCGCAGCACCGGAAGCACCTCGTTCCGGAGCATCAGCACCTCCCGCCCCTTGAGAGTACGCACGATCCGAGGCTGCAGTTCGACCGTCTCGCTCACGTGGGTCATCGGCACGGCGTACGTCTCATCACCGATGCGCGCCAGAAGGGAGCGCACGATGGCGAGCGTCAGCGGGAGACGCAGCGTGACCGTCGTCCCCTCCCCCATCACGGTCTTGATGTCCACCGAGCCACCCAGCGAGCGCACCCGATTGTAGACCGCGTCGATGCCCACTCCACGCCCCGAGAGGTCGCTCACCTTGTCGGCGGTGGAAAAGCCGGCACGTGAGATGATGCGCAGCAGCTCCTCGTCGCTCAGCTCCTGCTTGCCCGGGTCCACCATCCCCTGCTCGCGAGCGCGCCGAAGCACCTTGTCGCGGTCGATTCCCTTGCCGTCGTCCGACACGCGAATGGCGACGGCGGAGCGATCACGCAGCGCGCTCAGCGTCAGCCGTCCGACCGCGGGCTTCCCCTGGGCGACGCGCGCCTCCGGCGACTCGATGCCATGATCGACCGCGTTGCGCAGCAGGTGAACGATCGGGTCACCCATCTCGTCGAGCATGGAGCGATCGAGCTCGACGTCCTTACCCTCGATCGCGAACTCCACCTGCTTGTGCACCGAAAGCGCTGCGTCGCGCACCAGGCGCGGAAAGCGGTCGAACACCTGCCACACCGGTACCATGCGACTGGTCATGATCTCGTCCTGGAGATCGGCAATCAGCCGTGATGCCTGAGCCACTGTCTCTGCCAACGCCGCATCTTCGATCGTGGCGGCGAGCTGCACGAGCCGTCCACGTGTGATGACCAGCTCGCCGATCAGGTTCATCAGGTTGTCGAGCCGGCGGAGATCGATGCGGACACTTCGCGCCTGGCGGACGGCTGTCGGCGGCTCCGCAGGGGCGGCGCCGGCCATCGACACGCGCAGGGGGGCCGAGCCCGTGAGCTCCGCGATGTTGTATTCGACGGTTGCCGGGCTGAGGTCACGCAGCGCCTCGAGCTGATCCGGCGCATCATCATCGCCGACGGCGACCTCGATCACGTCGCCGCAGGAACGCAGCGCGGCTGCGATCTCCTCGGACGAGTGCGACGAGCGCAAGCGGAGGGCGAAATCGTCGCCGAAGTCATCGGCCTGGAGCTGCTCGACCGGAGGCGTGCAGGCGACGACGTCGCCCAACTTTCCCGCGGCCTGAACGGCGAGGTAGGCGCGCACTCCCTTGAGCTGCGCATCAGGCGACAGCCGGACGCGCACGAGTAGATCGTCGCCCGCCGGCGCCATGCTCGCCCAACGGCCGCCGCCTGCGTCGGAAGCACGACCCGCGAGTCTGGACGAGGAGTCGCCGGCGCTCTGCGCGCTCTCGGCACGCAGCAACGCCACCATGGCCGAGACGTCCACCGCGGTGCCCACGCTCCCGACGGCGGCCTCGATCGCGCTCTCGAGGAGATCGGCCGAGCGGAAGAGCAGCTGCATGAGCGCCGGATCGACGGTGCGCGCGCCGCGCCGCACGCCGTCGAGCAGCGTCTCCAGCTCGTGCGAAAGCGACGCGACGGCGGAGTAGCCCATCGTCGCGCTCATCCCCTTGATCGTGTGCACGCCGCGGAAGATCGCGCCCACGGGCTCGTCTCCACCCACGCCGCGCTCGAGCTCGAGCAGCGAGTGGTTGATGGCCGAGACGTGCTCGCGGCTCTCGGTGAGAAAGAGCTCGGCGTACTGGGCGCTATCCACGCGCGTCAGTCGATTGGGAGAGGGGCTGCGGACCGCGTATCGCGGACCTGGAGGCGGGTGCCGCGTCGCGCTCACGCGCGCGGGGGGAGAACGGTGCGGCTCGACGATGCTTCTGGGGAATCACCCCAACACGCGCTGCACGGCCTCGAGCACTCGGCTCGGCTGGAAGGGCTTGACGACGAAATCCTTGGCACCGGCCTGGATTGCTTCGACGACGAGCGCCTGCTGTCCCATCGCGCTGCACATCAGCACTTTCGCGCCCGGGTCGAACTTCGTGATCTCGCGGACGGCGTCGATGCCCCCCATGTCGGGCATCACGATGTCCATCGTGACGAGATCCGGGCGCAGCTGCTTGTACTTCTCGACCGCCTGCACTCCCGTCTCTGCCTCGCCGATGATCTCGAATCCCGCCTGCTGCAGGATGTCGCCGACCATCGTACGCATGAAGATCGCATCGTCACAGATGAGAACCGTATGACTCACTCGAATTGCCCCCTTAGAGCAGGACCTGCGTGACCAGCGTTTGAATGTCGACCAGTACGACGACGCCGTCGTCGTGCAGCCGTCCGAGCCCACGAACAAGACCGGCCGGCGCGTCCGCGGCCCCCGTCTCCACCGATTCCTCCTCGATCGCCTGCACGTCCATCACCTCGTCCACCGCCACGCCGACGAGCTTGGTGCCGAGAGTTGCGAGGATGATCGAGCCGTCCTCGATCGGCGCGCGCGTGGCGTGCAGGCGAATGCCGAGATCGATCACCGTGACGATGGTGCCGCGGAGGTTGATCAGCCCCTGAACGTACTTCGGCGCGCCAGGCAACCGCGTGGCGCGCCGGTACGGGATGATCTCGCGAACCGTGTCGATGTCACAGCCATACACGCCGTCCCCGATACGGAAGAGGAGCGTCCGCGCCGCGGCCAGTGTGTCAAGCATCGTCTCGGAAGAAGCCAAAGTACTCCAGCGGATCAGTGTCGGCAAACGATCCATCCGGCCCCGCTGCACTCGTCACGGCCTGCACCAGATCAGGGGGCAGCTTCGAGCGCAGCTCGACCATCGTCCCCGCGGCGGGATGCCGAAACCGAAGCCACGCCGCGTGCAAGAAATGTCGCTTGGGCGGCATCGTCACCAATCGCCGCCCCCCACCACCGCCGTACGTGTCATCGCCCACGACCGGGTGACCGATCGAGCTCAGATGCACGCGAATCTGATGCGTCCGCCCAGTGTGAAGGTGCGCTCGCAGCAGATCGACGGCATCGAAGCGAGCGAGCCGCGTGAAGTCCGTTCGCGATGCTCGCCCGGTACTGACGATCGCCATACGCTTTCGGTCTCGTGGATCCCTGGCAATGGGCTTCTCCACGGTGATCTGTTCGGCATCGAGGTGCCCCCAGGACAGGGCGGCGTAGCGTCGAACGATCTCTCGCTTGGCCATCGCGGCGCCCAGCACGCGGTGCGCCCGGTCGGTCTTGGCGACGAGGAGCAGCCCGGACGTCTCCTTGTCGAGCCGGTGGACGATTCCCTCGCGGTCCTCGCCGCCCAGCTCGGACAGCTCCCCGCCGCGCCCCTTGAGCGCATTCACGAGGGTGCCGCTCCAGTTGCCCGGCGCGGGGTGAACGACCATGCCGGCGGGCTTGTCAACGACAAGCACCTCATCGTCCTCGTAGGCGACGACCA
>JAYUTY010000287.1:0-4731 GCA_043754875.1 Gemmatimonadota bacterium | reverse complement strand
CGCACGCCGAAGCCGTCCAGCAGCAGCGAGCCGAAGGCGAGCGCCTCGGCATGGCCCCAGTCGATCCGGCCGCTCGACAGCGCGTCGCGCCGGCGCTCGAGCACCTTGCTGAGCGTCTTGTGCGCCGCGAAGCCGTTCGGCAGCGCCAGCAGCGCGTCGTTGAGCGACGTGAGCGCCGCGGCAGCCACCGCTGTCACCGGCTCGACTGCCGTCGTCGCGGTCTCCTGCTTCATCGCGCGCCCAGGACCTTGCGGCTCCTCCTTCACCGTCTTCTGGATCGGCGTCAGCTTGTCGAACAGCGCCGCATCCATCGCCTTCACGTCGTCCTCGCTCACGATGCGCTCGCGCACGAGCCGCGCACCCCACACCTGCCGCGGCGCAGGATGAGCGCGGATCAACTCGTACAGCTTGGGCTGCGTGAACGCCGGCTCGTCCGTCTCGTTGTGGCCCCAGCGGCGATAGCCAACGAGGTCGATCACCACGTCCTTCGCGAACCGGTCGCGGTACGCCGCCGCGAGCCGGATCGCGATGATGCACGCTTCGGCGTCGTCGGCGTTCACGTGCAGCACCGGCACCTCGAACCCCTTGGCCGGATCGCTCGCGTAGCGCGTGGAGCGCGCGTCGATCGGGTCGGTCGTGAAGCCCACCTGGTTGTTGACGATCAGGTGCAGCGTGCCACCCACGCGATAACCGCGCAGCCGCGAGATGTTGAACGTCTCGGGCACTACGCCCTCGCCCGGGAACGCGGCATCGCCATGGATGCAGATCGGCAGCACCAGCCGCTCGTCGCGCGCACCGACGCCACCGCTGTCGCCAGCAATGCGCTGCGCGGCGCGCGCCATCCCCGACATGATCGGGTTCACCACCTCGAGGTGGCTGGGGTTCGGCGCCATCTCCAGCGCGATCGTGTGGTCGCCGACCTGGCGCTCGCTGCGGTAGCCGAGGTGATACTTCACGTCGCCCGTGCTGCTGTCCGCGCTCGCCTCGCCCTGCCGCCCCTCGAACTCGCCGAACATCTCCGCGTACGGCATCCCCATCACGTGCACCAGCGTGTTGATTCGGCCGCGGTGCGCCATCCCGATCACGACGTTCCGCGCGCCGCTCGCCGCGCTCCGGACGATCGCCTCGTCGAGCATGGGGATCATCGCGTCCGTCCCCTCGATCGAGAAGCGCTTGTACCCCTGGTACGCGCGGCCGAGGAAGCGCTCCAGCCCATCCACCTCGGTGAGGCGCACGAGCACCGCCTTCTTCTCGTCGGCCGTGAGCGGCTGGGTGAGTGCGCCCTCTTCCATCTCACGCTTGAACCAGGTGCGCTCCGCCTCGCTGCCGAGGTGCGAGAACTCCAGCCCGAGCGCTCCCGAGTACACCTCGCGCAGCCGCTGCACGACGTCGGCCGCCGTGCCGGACTCGTAGCCCAGCGCCGTCGCGGGCACCTCGGCGAGATCCTCGTCCGCGATCCCGTGGAATTCGGCCGTCAGCTCAGGACCGCCCGGCGGCGCCGATCCGAGCGGGTCGAGCTGCACCGCCAGGTGCCCGTACTGCCGGATCGCGTCGGCGAGCGCCGCCGCACCAGCCACCTTGCGCAGCAGCGCCGGATCGGCGCTCGCCGTGCCAGCGGCGCCTGCACCGCTCGAACCGCCGCCGAGCGACTCGGCCGTGCGGAAGAACTGGCGCCACGATTCGTCCACCAGCGACGGATCGCGCTTGTAGGCTTCGTACGTCTCGGCGATGTAGCCGTCGTTGAAGACGGTCGTGGTCGGAGGGAAGGTGCTCATGCGACGCAATTTAACGGTTTTCTCCCGACTCGCCTCTGGAGTGCGGGCAATGCTGCGCTACGGCCGCGCTTCCCAGACGAGGGGAAGGACGACACTGAACGTCGAGCCTGTGCCTTCGGTGCTCGACACCTCGATGTGCCCGCCGAGCAGCGTCGCGAGCCGCCGCGCGATGTAGAGGCCGAGCCCCGTGCCACCGTGCCGGCGGGTGAGCCCGGTGTCCACCTGCGAGAAGGGACGGAACAGTCGCGTCAGCTCTTCGGGCGGAATGCCGATCCCCGTGTCCGTCACGCCGATGCGCACGGCGTTGCCCCGGCGGCTCAGCGCCAGCGTGACCGTCCCACGGTCGGTGAACTTGACCGCGTTGCCGAGCAGGTTGACGAGAATCTGCCGCGCCTTGTCGATGTCGCTCGAGAGACGGATGGAGCCGGCCGGAAGCTGCACGTCCAGCGTCAGCTTCCGCTGGGTGGCCAGCGGCTCGACCACGGCAACCGCGGCCCGCACGAGATCTTCGGCGAGAAACTCGGTGGGCCGCACGACTTCGCGCCCTTCCTCGAGACTCGTGAAGGCGAGCACTTCCTCGATCATCGCCGAGAGATGCGTCGTCACCGAGCGCATGCGCTCCAGGATGTCCAGCTGCGACTCGCTCAGCGGACCGATCACCTGGTCGGCGAGCAGCTCGCCGTAGCCGGCGAGCGCCGTGAGCGGTGTGCGCAGCTCGTGGCTCATCGTGGCGAGAAAGCGCCCCTTCGCCCGGTCGGCGCTCTGCGCCTGCTGCAGCAGCATGGATTTGTGCACCGCGAGCGCGGCGTGATCGGCCAGGAGGCGGAACCGCGCGTGCTCCCGCTCGCGAAACTGTCTCCCTCCCGTTCCGCGCGTCACGACCAGCACGCCCAAGGTGTCGCCGTGCGCGCGCAGCGGCGCGGCGAGCACAGGCCCGAGCTCGAGCTCCGGCAGCACGCGCGTGAGCGGCCGCCCGGATTTGTGGAAGTTGACCTCGCTCACGAGCGTGTTCGACGTCACCGCCTGCGCCAGCAGGGAGCCCTCCAGCTCGAAGCAGCTACCGCGCGCCGGCAGCATGTCGCCCGAGGCCGCGATCACCTCGCCCATCCGGGACGAGGCGCGCAGCACCGCCGCGCCACTTCCCTCGCACTGCTGGATCGCGATGTCGCAGAGGGTCCGCAGCACCTCGGACATGTCCGTCACCGCGGCCAGCTGCCGCGTCACGTCCTGCGGGGCGTACCGCTCGCTGTCCGACTTGGCCTGCGCCTCCAGCAGGAGCCCGGACGCGATGCGCCGCGCGATCGCGGTCACCACCTGCGACCGAACGAGGAACATCACCTCGCGCGGCTCTCCCGAGGACAGCACCGCGCCGAGATCGTCCAGCAGCTCCGTCTGTGAGTCGCCGATCAGCTCGCGAATCGGCGTCCCCGACGTGACCGGCCTGCCTGTCCACTCGCTCCAGCGGGCGTTCGCGTAGACGACGACGAATGCCGGCGACAACATGAGGATCCCCACGTCCAGCGCATCGAGCAGCGCGGCCGGCGCGCTCTCGATCGGGCGCGCACCGAGACCAGCGCCCCTGCCCGCGTCACCCGCAGGCTCTCGCATGGGAAGCTGCATGCGTGCGTCGATCAGCGGGCGATCAGCGGGCCACGGGGGCGTCCGGCGCGTCCACGCGGAACCCCGACGGGACCACGACGGCACGCGGGCGATTCGCCGCGGCGAGCAACGCGAGTGCGCGGGCGCGATCCAGCCTGGGCAGGTAGATCACGCCAGCGATGCCAGCATGCGGGACGGGCGCGGCCTCGCCCGGACGGCGCGTGAGACTCACTGCGAGCACGGGCACGTCGTGCAACGCCGGCTCCATCGCCCAGCTGTCCAGCAGCGGCGCGCTGAGAAGGTCGGAGTCGCTCACGACGACGTGAGGCTGAAAGCGCTCCGCCCGTGACGATGCGTCGGTAGTGCCGACGGCGGCTTCGCACTCCGCGCCCAGCTCTCCGAAGACTCGGCACAGATGTTCGCTCAGGAACTGATGTCTCCCCACACACAGCACTCGCATCCCTCAATATACCGCGGGTGGAGCGCGGATGTTACCGCGCCCTGGCAGCGAGCATCAGATGGCTTGGGTGGCCTCGGCCTGCTCGCCGTCCGCTTCGGCAGGGCGCGCGGGCCGTCCACTCGCGGGATTGGCGTTCGCGGGCAGCGTGATGCGGAACGTGCTCCCTTCGCCCACGACCGACTCGATATCCATCCGGGCGTCCAGCATCTCGGCCAGCCGTCGGGAGATCGGCAGCCCCAGTCCGGTCCCCTCGGTGAGCTGCGTCTTGCCCAGCTGCACGAACTCGTCGAAGATCTTGTCCTGGTCCGTCTCGGCGATACCATCGCCCTGGTCGATCACCTCGAGCACGACGCCGCCCCCATCCTGCGGGATCGAGCGCACGCGGATCGGCTTCCCACGACCGAACTTGATCGCGTTCGAGAGAAGGTTGAGCAGGATCTGCCGCAGACGGCGCGGATCGCTGATCACCGTGACCGGCGCCCCCTCATGCTCGATCGAGAGCGTGGAGCCGAACTGATCGGCCAGCGGCCGCACGGTGACGAACAGATCCTCGATCAATGACGGGAAGTGCACCGGCTGCAGCCGGAGATCGATCTTGCCGGCCTCGATCTTCGAGAGGTCGAGCACGTCGTTCACCAGCTCGAGCAGGTGCTTTGCCGCCTTGTGCGTGCGCGTGATCCCCTCGGCCTGCTTCTCGTTGAGCGGCCCGTAGATGTTCTCCAGCAGCAGGGTGCTGTAGCCGAGCACCGCGTTGATCGGCGTGCGCAGCTCGTGGCTCATCGATGCATAGAAGCGGCTGCGCGCCGCCATCGCGCGCTCCAGCTCGATCTGCCGCTCGGCCAGCTCGTCGTTGAGCGCCTTGAGCTCCGTCATGGCGTTCGCCAGCGACTTGGCCTT
>JAYUTY010000286.1:0-13618 GCA_043754875.1 Gemmatimonadota bacterium | reverse complement strand
CGCCGCAGTGTCGCGATAGATGAGGTGCCGGTGATCTATCTCGTCGCCTGACGACGCGCGGTGTGTCCTTTCGCCTCGGGCGCTTCTTTGACAAGGCCCCGGTGTGCAGTAGAACGGAAGACACTTTGGGGGTGTGGGCGGTGAGGGGGAAACGATGGCGCGTGCGCTGCACAACAATGGCCTGACCGTCGTCTTGTTGCTCCTGTTCGCGCTATCGCTGATCGGGCAGAGCCTGGCCGGGGAGCGGGTCTACAACGCCGACCAGCGGGAGCACGGGCAGCCCACCGTTACCTTTGCGTCGTACCTGCTGACCGGGCATTTCGTCGAGGCGGTCTTCGAGAACTGGGAGAGCGAGTTCTTGCAGATGGGCCTCTACGTCCTGCTGACCGCCTATCTCTTCCAGAAAGGCTCGGCGGAGTCGAAGGAACCCGATAAGCCCGATCCCGCCGATGCCGACCCGCGCCTGGTGGCCGGGCGACCCGATGCGCCCTGGGCGGTGCGGCGGGGCGGGGCGGTGCTGCAAGTCTACGAGCATTCGCTGGCGCTCGCGTTGCTGCTCCTCTTCGTGGTCTCGTTCATGCTCCACGTCGCGGGCGGTGCGAGGGTCTATAACCAGGAGCAACTGGCGCACGGGGGGCAGGCGATCTCGACGCTCGGCTATCTGGCGACATCGCAACTCTGGTTCGAGTCGTTCCAGAACTGGCAGAGCGAGTTCCTCTCGGTGGCCGTGCTCGTGCTGCTCTCGATCTGGCTGCGCGAGCAGGGATCACCGCAGTCCAAGCCTGTGGCTGCCGCACACTCCGCTACCGGCGAATGAGGGACGATCGGGCTGCTGCAACGCCAACGCCGCCGCGCACTTCGCCACAGACGAGAGTCACTTGATGGAACGCCGGGGCACGTTCGCCCTCGATCCGGTCGGACGCATCGAATCCACGCTGCACGCAGTCGGCGATGCGCCGCGCCAAGGCTAGCGCGCCCGACGCCGAATCTCCGCTACCGCTTCAATCGGGATCGGCAGCGGCTCCGTTCCGCGGTGCACTGGGTCTGGCGAGCCATGTTGCGGCTTGCCCTAGCCATATTCCAGCACTCGACCCACGCAGCCTCGCACGCGTCGGATTGCTGTACGGCATCCGATTTTCGCCGCTTGGTCGAAGCCGCCGGGCACTTACCGCCGGTGGTGGTCTCGCCGTAAATGTGGCAGTAGTACGCCTCGTAGCTGGGGTACCCGCGCTCGCGGGCCTCCGCTTCTCGAGCGGATCGCTGCGCCGCGGCCGGCGCCGCGGCCGGCGCCGAGACCAGCGCGAGGCCGACGAGGAGAAGGGCCGTCTTCATCACCCTGACATCACTTTTAAGCTGCTGGCTGGTTGTCCGGGGGCGCTATTGGGTGCTGGGCGCGGCAGACACATCGGATGCATGCCACAGTGCTGGTTCTAATCACGCGACGCAAGAGGCGTCTCGCGCGGTGCGGGCGCGTCGGCGGCATTTGTACACACGCCCTAAGTGGTCTGAATCCGAAGTTCGCCGACAGTTCGTTGCCATCCTCTCGCCGAGTGCGCGAGGACGAAGCCCCACGCCTCTTGCTGCACCAAGATTGTTTCAGGACGATCTCTCCAACGAAGTTGGCGACGTCTTTCTCCTGACGAGAACTTCGGTAGCATGAGCCGGATGGGTGCGGATTTCCGCCTTCACGGGTGAGCACACCTTAGCCGGCCAGGAAACGCCGGGATCACCCGAACCCGAGCCGGCAATGACCGCTACTGCCTCGCGCACCCCCACTGAAGGCGCAGTCCTGACCGACGAGATCCTCGTTCGCTGCGAGGAGCGAGCGGCCGGTTACGATCACAATAACACATTCTTCGACGAGGATTTCAACGAGCTGAAGGATGCGGGATATCTTACACTGCCCGTCCCGATCGAGCTGGGAGGCGGAGGCTACACGCTTGCACAAATGGCCCGCGATCAGCGGCGCCTCGGGTATCACGCGGCGCCGACGGCTCTCGCACTCAACATGCACCTCTACTGGCTCGGATGCGCTGCAGACCTCTGGCGTTCCGGCGACAAGTCGCTCGAGTGGATGCTGGAGGCGGCGATGCGGGGAGATATTTTTGCCGCGGGTCACGCGGAGAGCGGCAACGACATTCCCCTGTTGTTATCCACCACCACCGCCGAGCGTGTGGATGGAGGATATCGCTTTACCGGCCACAAGATGTTCGGCAGCCTCTCGCCCGTCTGGACCTTCCTCGGGGTTCACGGAGTGGACACGAGCGATCCGGCAGCGCCGACAATCATCCATGCGTGTCTTCCACGGTATACGGAGGGATATGTGACGCGTGAGACGTGGGATACCCTGGGCATGCGCGCCACGCGAAGCGATGACACGATCATTGACGGCGCGTTCATTCCCGACAAGTACATCATGCGCATCGTTCCTGCCGGGGCCGCCGGCGTAGACCAGTTCGTTCTCACCCTTCTGATGTGGGCGCTGACCGGATTCGGCAACATCTACTACGGCATGGCTCGCAGGGCTCTCGACATGACGGTTGACAGCGTGAAGAAAAAGAAGTCGCTCGCCATCACCCGAACCATGGCCTATCACCCGGGAGTCCAGCAGGCCGTCGCAGAAATGGGCATTGCGCTCGAGACGGTCGAACCGCAGCTGGAACTGCTGGCGAGTGAATGGGTCGAAGGGAAATCCTACGGAGCGATGTGGCTCGTGAAGCTGTTCTCCGCGAAGTACCATGCAGTGGAAACGTCATGGAGAGTGGTGGACCGCGCGCTTGATCTCGGCGGCGAATTCAGCGTGTTTCGACGTGCCGGTCTCGAGCGGTTGTTCCGTGACGCACGGCTGGGGCGGATCCACCACGCCAACTCGATGCTCACGCATGAGGTGGTGGGCAAGCTGCTACTTGGCATCAGCCCCGACGAACAACCCCGCTGGGGCTGAAGCGAACTGCCTAGACGAACATCGAGGGACTGATCTCCATCGTTACCTCGGATATGCGATCGGCTGGGAGCCCCGCCCGGCGCGCATGTTCGAGGACGGCTTCCGCGTTCGGAGCGTCGTATTCGCAGTAGATCTTCCCCTCCGCGTCCGACACGTAGCTCTTGATCCACACCACGTCGGGCATGTTTGCGAGAACCGCGTTCGACTTGAGGCCGGCAGTGCGCAGTTCATCCGGTGTGAGCTTTCCAACTGTGCGTTCGATGATGTAGCGTGACATGGCTTCAGGCTCTGCTGTTGAGGGTCATTCGGTTCCGGTGGGTATGTGCGTTTCCAGAATAGCCGCAAGTTTTACGTCGTCCAACTCCGAGGCGATCGCCCGTGCCGATCTGGTTGCCTCTCGCTCGAGATCTTCCTCTCCGGCTGCGCGAGCCGCACGGGCGATTCGCTCCTGCATCCAGCCCTCTCCTGCGCGATCATCGAACAGGGGCCTCAGCGCAAGGGAACGCTCAAAGGCAGGGCGCGCCAGATCGGGTCTTCCCGCCGCGAGAAGCACATCTCCAAGTTTCGCCTGCGAGTGTGCTTCGAGACGCAGCTCGCCGGTCTGCTTGTTGATCCGTATGGCCGACTCCAGCGCCGTTCGCGCTTCGTCGTAACGTTTCAGCATGAGCAGGGTTGCGCCTAGGCTGTTCAGGATGAGGCCCTCGTGAACGCTGTCGCCAAGCTGCCTGCACAAGCTGAGGGCCGCCTCATACTGCCGAAGGGCCTCCCCATAGTTTCCGTCTTCCCAGCGCAACAGGCCGAGTGTATTCCGGAGCGTGACCTCGCGGCGATGATCGCTTGCGGTAACCGCGCGGGCCAAGGCCTTCTGGTATTCCTCGATCGCCGAGTCGCGAGTACCAAGGCCTCTCGCACAGCGCGCGATTCCTTCGAGCGCCAGGGCTTCGCCTGCGGGGTCGCCCGCGCCCTCCGAGCGCTCACGAACCAGTTCCCAAGTCTGCTGCGCCTCTTCGTGCTGGCCACTGCGCTCCAGCGTCTGGGCCAGTCTCTGCCGGAGAAGGGCTTGCGTCTCCGTATCCTCGAGCTGCGCGAACAACTGCGCGGCCTCGGTCAGGGGCGATATCGCTTCCGAGTCCCGTCCCAGCCCGACCAGCACTTCGCCGAGCGCGCGCAGTGACTGCGCGAGGCCTTCGGCATGGCGTGCCCTGCGACTGAGGTCCGCGGCCTGGCGATAGGTCGCCAGCGATTCCTCGACACGCCCCTGTGCGAGCAGGATGTTAGCGATACCGGGCATGGCGAATGACACCATGATGGGAAGCCGACGTTCTATCGCGACGTCGCGACTGCGCTCGAGATATCCCAGTGCTTCCGTGTCGTTTCCGAGGTCGCGATGTACCGACGCGATTACCGTCATCACGGCGCACCACTTGACGGGATCATCTTTCTCCGAGAGGTATCCGAGCCCCTCTTCCAGAGCCTCGAGCGCTTCGTGATGCCGTCCCATGCTGCGCATCACGTTTCCCATGCTCGCGACGTCGCCCGCCGCAGCCGTTGTTTCGCCGAGCTCGAGGTCCAGGCTCAGCGCTTCCTTGATGCTCTTCACCGCCGCTTCACGCTCGCCCTGATGCGATTTGAGCAGTCCGATGCTCCGAAGGGCGTTCCGCTCGCCTGGCTTGTCCCCGAGCTCGCGCGACAGTCGCAGGGAGGTGTCGAGTGCTCTGTCTGCCGCTTCGAATCGGCGGAGCAACGTCAGCACATCTCCCTGGCGCTGGTATGCTTCAGCCAGTCTCGCCGATCCGCCGGCCGGGGCAAGGAGGGCGATGAGATCTTCGACGATCACCAGCTGCCGCGCACGCAGCCCAAGCGTCTCACACATTCGTTCCTGCTTGAGCAGGACGTCGGCGGTGAGGTCTCGGCGCGCCTCGGTGTCAGGCATGGCCGACACCCACGAGAACGTGCGATCGAGCACCGCGAGTGCATCGGCGTACTGACTCAAGCCAGCGGATCTGTGGGCCGCGCTGATTCCGTAGTGCGCGGCAATCGTCCACTCTGCCGCGCAGCTGTAGTGGTGGGCCAGCCGCTGGAACTGCTCATCCAGGCGGTCGGCATAGCGACGCTCCAGCGTGGCGGCCGTCGCGGAGTGCAGGCTCTTTCGCTGATGTTCGAGGAGCGTGTCGTAGGCGACTTCCTGTGTCAGAACATGCTTGAAGCGATACGCCGGTTCGGGCACGATGGTCGTCTGCTGGATCAGTCCCGACTGGAGCAGGAGATCAACCGCCGGTGCGAGTTCGAAGTCCCCGCCCGACACCTCTGCGAGCACTGACCGCGAAAACTCCCGGCCAATGACGGAAGCGATACGAAGCAGATCGCGCGGGGCGTTGTCGAGGCGATCGAGTCTCGTGCGAATGACCGCCTGAATGGTTTCGGGCAGATCGACGGCACGTGTGCCCGCTGAAACCGCAACGTCGTCACGGGCTATTATCGCGCCCTCTTCGACGAGCGCCTGGCAGGTTTCCTCGAGAAAGAACGGATTGCCTCCGGTTCGCTCGTGGAGTTGCGCCGCGAGCAGCGGGTCCACATGGCTGACCCCCACCACTCCGCGAATGATCTCCAGCGATGCCTCAACGTTGAGCGGCGCCAGATGCAGCAGCGTGCGATGGTCGTGGGCCGGCCAGTCCACATCGGGCTCAGGACGCGCGGTCACCACAACCAGCAACGCATGCGCGCCCGCCATCTCGGTCAGCAGGGCGAGCGCCGATCGTGACGCTTCGTCGGCCCAGTGCCAGTCCTCGAGTAGCAGCACAGTTGGTTCGCGGCCCGCCTGCATGGTAAAGAGCGCCGACAGCGCCTCGAGTAGCGCGGACTGGAGATGCTCTCCCTGCAGGTGACGAGGGAGCGGATGGGACGTTGCCGGAATTCCGAGAAGCAGGCAGTACAACGGGAGAAACTCGGCCAGTGCCGGCTGAATCGCGGTCACGGATGCGGCCAGCGCATCCTCGCGACTCATCGCTCCGTTACCGGCTGCCTGAAAATCATCTTCAAGCAGGAGTCTCATCGCCTGAATGAACGGTAGGTGCGGAGTGGTAGCACCGTACGCATCGCATCTGCCCAGCAGCAGGCGAGCGCTCATGTCGCCCATGCTCTTCCGGAACTCGTAGAGCAGGCGGCTTTTCCCCGCTCCTGCTTCGCCGAGAATCACGGCCGTGCGGCCCGCACCAGCGACTGCCGATGATAGAGTGTCCCCCAGATGCGCCAGCTCGCGTTGCCGGCCCGCGTAAGGGATCAGGGCACCCATTGGAAATGCTTCGAGGATGGCATCCTGCTGGCGGCTGCCGACGACGCGATACGGCTCGACGGGCGCCGCGCCTCCGTGCAACACAACGGGTGCATGGCGTTCAGTCACGACATGTCGCCCCACGCGACGCTGGCATTCCGGGCTGATCAGGATGGCGTCCCGCTCGGCGAGCGACGCGAGACGTGTGGCCACATCGAGCGGTGCTCCACTCACCCTGAACCGATGGTCTCCGCTCCGCTGGCGCTGCGCCACCATCGCCCCGAGGTGGATACCGCTTCGCAACCGCACCGGCGCATTCCCCTTCGCGTCCCTGAAGGTTCGCACTCGTTCATGCAGGTCGATTGCTGCTCTCACCGCGCGGAGGTAGTCGTCCTCGTGCGACACGGCAACGCCGAACAAGAGCACCGCCTCGTCGTCGGAGAAGTGATTGACGATTCCCCCGTACCGAGTGGCCATCTCGGTGGCAGCGTCGCGAACGCGCCGCGTCAGTTCGTCCAGTTCCTGCCCTGACAACTGCTCTAGAAGGACCTCGGTATCGCAGATTGCCGTGGATAGCACCGCTGCGTACCGTCGTTCGCCGGATCTCGCGAGGAGCGACTCGGTGTTCTGGGCTTTCGGCGGGGGAGTGACTTGCACGCCGGGGCGCGTCGCGTCGCCTGGTCGCAGAGCCACCGCCGCAAGCGACGCCGCGAATCCCGCGGCGCTGGCGAACCGGTCCTCCGGCTTCTTCGCGAGAGCCCGTCGAATGACGGCATCCAGTTCCACGGATACGTCACTGCGCGTCGCGCTCACGTCCTCGATATCCTGCGTGAGAATCGAATACAGCATCGCCTGCTGGCCGGGGCCCTGGAATGGACGCCTGCCAGTCAGCATTTCATGCATCACGATTCCGAGTGCCCAGATATCACAGCGCGCGTCAACCATCTCGCCGAATGCCTGTTCCGGACTCATGTACGCGAGCGTCCCGATGGCGCCGACAGTCTGTGTGATATTGTGGTCGGATAATTTCGCGATGCCGAAGTCGAGAATCTTCACGATGCCATCGGACGTCAGCATGATGTTCGCCGGCTTGATGTCGCGGTGCACGATTCCACGCTCGTGCGCCTTCGCAAGCCCGCGCGCGATGTCGCCCGCAATGGAGATCACCTCGTGCACCGGTATCGGTCCCCGCGATATTCGACCCGCCAACGTTTCTCCATCGTAATAGCCCATCACGATGTAGAGCTGGCCGTCAGCCGTTTCGCCAATTTCGTGCACCGTGCAGATGTTCGGGTGTTCCATGGAGGCGGCGGCGCGAGCTTCGGTCAGGAAGCGTTTCTTGGCGGCTGCCTCCGAGCTCATGTGCGGAGGGAGAAACTTGAGCGCGACATCGCGATTTAAGCGTGTATCTCGCGCGCGATACACGATTCCCATGCCGCCGCCCCCGAGACGGTCCACGATTTCGTACCGGTCGAGCACCGGCACTGCGGCATTCGCTGCCACAGTACCTGCTTTGGCCATCAACGGCGAGATGACTTCGGCACTGAGCGCGTCAATCGCACCGTGGCACGCGTGAGCGGCAAGGAGTTCCTCGACTTCTCTGCGGACTGCCGGATCAGGACACGCCGAGACGAGAAACCGGCCTCGCTCCCCAGTCGGTCGCGAGAGCGACTCGTGAAAGAGACCCTCGACCCTGGCCCACGAATCCTGCGGCGCCACCAGATCATCCTCGCTCACGTCGCCAGCTCACGATTGAGCCATGCCCGCGCCGCCTGCCAGTCGCGCTTGACCGTCGCGGGAGATATCTCGAGTGCCTCTGCGGTCTCTTCCACGCTCAAGCCAGCGAAGAATCTGCATTCCACCACCTGGCTGTATCGCGGATTGATGGCTTCAAGGCGCTCGAGCGCTTCGCCGAGGGCGCGTATCTCGTCCACGTGCTGGTCCACGTGCACGATTGCATCATCGAAGGGGACCATCGTCGAGTCACCACCGCGCTTGGCTGCGTGCCGGCGGTCAGCGTAGTCGATGAGTACGCGACGCATCATACGGGCGGACATTGCCAGCAAATGCTGGCGGTCGCGCCACTGGACGCGTTCCACGCCGAGAAGTCGTATCAACGCCTCGTTGACGAGGCCGTCGGTTTCGAGGGTATGGCCAGTCGCCTCTCCCTTGAGCTGCCAGTGGGCACGCTCACGCAGGCTACCGTAGACGAGCGTGAGCGCACTACGGAGCGCATCCAGATCGCCATTGTTCGCGACATCGAGCAGTCGCGTGACGTCACCCGGTTCTTCCATCCAGCCCTCCGTCACTCGGATTCCCGCCAGCCACCCAGACCAAGAATATGTACAAAGGCGGCAAAAGTAGTCCCGGCGGCTCATCGACCTCTGCCGCCGGCATCGAAGCATTCGTTGGGAGCCGCGGCGACGCGTAGGACAATGCGCTCGCGGAATCCGTAACCGGTCCCTTCAAGACTTAGGTCATCTGCCACGCGGGGGCATGGCGGAGCCTCGACGACGTGGAATGCGCGAGAACGCGACGCTCGTGTCGCGAGCGGCTCCGGGAGGAAGCGTGGTGACGAAGCCTGCCAACTTCTGATGCCGACTTCCTGGACGGGACACTAGCGCCCCTCGGCGCTTAGACTTGGCCGCATGATTCGACTCATCTGTCTCGATGTGGACGGCACGCTCGTCGGCAGCTCGGGGGACGTCCTTCCCGTCGTCTGGGCGGCTGCGGCCGAAGCGCGGGCGCAGGGCATCCGGTTGGCCATCTGCTCCGGGCGGCCGGCGTTCGGCAAGACGCTCGGTTTCGCCCAGCGGCTCGACGCCGATGGGTGGCACGTGTTCCAGAATGGCGCGAGCATCGTGCACCTGCCGGATGGCGAGACCCGCTCGCGGGCGCTGCCACTCGCGGGCCTGGCGCAGCTCATCGCCCGCGCCCGCGAGACGGGGCGCATGCTCGAGCTGTATTCGGACACGGACTACGCCATCGAGAGCACGGCCCCGCTCGGCCGCCTGCACGCCGGGCTGCTTGGTGTGCCCTATGCCCCCCGCTCGTTCGAGTCGCTCGCTGGCATCGTCGTCCGGGCGCAGTGGGTGGTGGCGCACGACGAGGTCGCCGCGATTGCGCGCGAGCCGATGACCGGACTCACGATGTCGGAGTCGCTGTCGCCACTGATGCCCGGGATCAGCTTCCTGAACATCACGCCCGAGGGAGTGCACAAGGGCGAGGCGGTGCGGCGCATCGCGGAGGCCTACGGCATCGCGCTGGCGGACACGATGATGGTGGGCGACAGCGACAACGATCTCTCGGCGCTGCAGATCGTCGGCGTGCCGGTGGCGATGGGAAACGCCGAGCCGGCGATCAAGGCCGCGGCGCTGCACGTCGTGGGCGACGTGGATGCCGGTGGCACGGTGGAGGCGTTCGCGCTGGCGATGGCGAACGCCTCCTGATCTCGGGAGTGCGCTACGGCAGCGCGAACGCCACGAACGTTCCGCCCGACTTGGCGCCGTTCTTCCCGCCGCCGCACGCGATCACCACGTACTGCTTGCCATTGAGCATGTAGAGCGACGGCGTCGCATTCCCCGCGGCCGGCAGCGTCGCCTCCCACAGCAGCTTGCCCGTGCGCTTGTCGAACGCGTGGAACTTGTTGTCGTAGGTCGTCGCGCCGATGAACAGCAGCCCGTTCTCCGTCACGACCGGACCACCGTAGTTGTCGGTGCCGGTGTTCTTGATTCCCTTGGCCGCGAGCGCGGGGTATTCGCCGAACGGGATCTTCCACGCGATCGTCCCCTTGTTCAGGTCGATCGCGTTGAGCGTCCCCCAGGGCGGCTTGGTCGCGGGATAGCCGTCCGGGTCGAGGAAGATCTCGTAACCCGTGTTGCGATACTTGAGGAAGTTCGGGTTGGTGCCGGCCGTCTCGGCCACGTCCTGACCGGTGACGAGATAGTTGACGAGATCGTTGATCGTGCCGCCCTCGAGCACCTCGCCGAAGGCGGGCATGCGCCCCTGCCCGTTGCGGATGACCTGGAACATCTCGTCGCGCGAGCGGCGACTCGCGATGTCGATCAGCGACGGGAAAGCGCCGGTGTTGCCCTTGCGATCCGCGCCGTGGCAGCTCGCGCAGTTGTTCTGGTAGACCGACTTGTCGCTGCGCGGCACCATGCGCAGCAGCCACGCCATCTCGTTGGAGTTCACGTAGAGCAGCCCCGACGCCGGATCGTAGGCCGGTCCGCCCCACTCGCCGCCACCGTCGTAGCCCGGATAGACGATCGAGCCCGCAGCGCTGGGCGGCGCGTACAGGCCGTGGTCCGGATACTCGCGGAACTTCTTGAGCGCGTAGGCATGCGCGGCGGGGGTGCGCGTCGTGAGCAGCTCCCGCGTGATTCCCTGCCGCGCGAATGGCGGCGGCGCGATCGGGAGATGCTGCGTCGCGCTCGCCTGCTCACCGTCGAGCTTCGAGCGCGGCACCTTGTGTTCGGCGATCGGGAAGAGTGGCGTGCCGTCCTTGCGATCGAACAGCCAGACGTGCCCCGTCTTGGTGATCTGGGCGAGCGCCTGCACCGGCTTGCCGTTCCGCTGCACCGTCACGAGCGCCGGCGGCGACGGGAAGTCGAGGTCCCAGAGATCGTGCTTGATCCCCTGGAAGTGCCAGACGCGCTTGCCGGTGCGCGCGTCGAGCGCGATGACGGAGTTGGCGAACAGGTTGTCGCCGTGGCGATTGCTGCCGTAGAAGTCGAACGACGTGGAGCCCGTGGCACCGTACACCATGCCGAGCTCGTGATCGACCGTGAGGCCGGCCCACGCGTTGGTGCCACCGGAGATCTTCCACGCGTCCTTGGGCCACGTCTCGTAGCCGAACTCGCCCGGATGCGGAATGGTGTGGAAGGTCCAGCGCAACTCGCCCGTGTGCACGTCGTAGGCGCGGATGTCGCCCGGCGACGACGGCAGGCTCTCGGCCACTGTGCTGCCGGTGATGTAGAGATCGCCGAACACCACGCCCGGCGTGCTCGCGCTGATCGAGACTCCTTCGATCGGGCGGTCCAATCCTTTGCGCAGGTCGACGCGTCCATTCTCGCCGAAAGTCGGGATCGGCTTGCCCGTCGTCTTGTCGAGCGCGTAGAGCCAGTTGCGATGCGTGACGAAGACACGATCCTCGTGCACGGTCACGCCGCGATGGCGGAAGCGCCCCTTGCGACTGTCGCCGATGTTCGGATCGAAGCTCCACAGCTCCTGGCCCGTCGCCGCGTCCAGTGCGATGACGCGCAGCTTCGGCGTCGTGGCGTACATCACGCCACCGACGACGATCGGATTCGACTGCATCTCCGAGCCAGGAAACTCATCGTGCGTCTCGTAGCTCCAGGCGACCTTGAGCTGCTTCACGTTGGCCGGCGTGATCTGGCTCAGCGTGGAGTAGCGGCTGTTGTCGGTGGTGCCGCCGTAGCGCGGCCAGTCCACGTTGGCGGTGGCCTGGGCGCCGGCGAGGGCGGGGAGTGCAAGCAGCAGTAGGGAAGCGCGAACGGTCATGTGGCGGGCGGGATGCGGAGGGAAACGAAGGCCTCGCGAAGTTATCCCGCGTGCGGGAGCGGGGCTAGCCGAGCGGCGGTCATACCACGCTGTGCGCGATGCGGGCAGGGCACTGGCCGATTGCCGCGAGCACGGCGATGATTCTCGCCGGACGCGCCACAACGCGTGCGATGATTCCACCTCCTTCCTGCCCCGACTGACATGAAGCTCAAGCCCGTGCGTCCCGGCCACGTTCCCGACCTCGGTGACGATGCAGCTACGTACGATGGCCCCGGGGGCGAGGACGCTGTCGAGAAGACGACGGCGAAGTCGATCGATCGGATCTCGAAGCTGCAGCGGCTGCTCTATGCCGACGGCCGGCATGCGGTGCTGATCGTCCTTCAGGGACGTGACGCCGCGGGCAAGGATGGCACGATCCGGCGGGTGTTCAGCGCGGTGAATCCGCAGGGATGCACGGTGTCGAGCTTCGGTGTGCCGACGTCGCTCGAGGCACGCCACGACTTCCTCTGGCGCGTGCACCAGCAGATGCCGCCACGCGGCATGCTCGGGATCTTCAACCGATCGCACTACGAGGACGTCCTCGTGCCGCGCGTCCACGGCACGATGTCGAAGAAGGAAGCCACGGCACGGTGCGAGCAGATCAACGACTTCGAGGCGATGCTCGCCGACAACGGCACGACCATCCTCAAGTTCATGCTCCACATCTCGCGTGACGAGCAGAAGCGACGACTGACCGAGCGGCTGACAGACGAGACGAAGAACTGGAAGTTCCAGGCGGGCGACCTGGACGACCGCGCGCGCTGGCAGGGATACACTCGCGCCTATCGCGACCTGCTCGAGCGCACGAGCACCGCTGCCGCGCCGTGGTACGTCGTCCCCGCCGACGACAAGGGGGTGCGCGATGCGCTCGTGGCGCGCACGATCGCCGATGCGCTCGACGACCTCGAGCTGCGCTACCCGAAGATCGACCGCTCATTGGCTGGGCTCGAGGTACAGTAGACGGCGATGGATCAAGCGCGCCGTCCATCACCCTGACGCTCAGGCGATCTCAGGCCGTATGTCGAGACGCCCCGCCGATGCCGTTCAGCTCGACGAGCACCTCGGCCGGTAGCGGCAGCGCCGCCGCCGCGAGATTCTCGCGGAGGTGCTCCAACGACGACGTGCCGGGAATCAGCAGGATGTTCGGCGCGCGCTGCAGCAGCCAGGCGAGCGCGACCTGCACTGGTGTGGCGCCGATCCGAGCGGCCACGTCCGACAGCGTCACGGACGGGAGCGGCGTGATGCCACCGAGCGGGAAGAAGGGCACGTAGGCGGTGCCCTGAGCCGCGAGCTGGTCGACGAACGTGTCGTCATCGCGGTGCGCGAGATTGTACTGGTTCTGCACGCAGACCAACGGCGCGATCGCACGCGCCTCCGCGACCTGGGCGGCCGTCACGTTGCTGAGGCCGAGGTGCCGAATCAGCCCCTGACGCTGGAGATCGGCGAGGGTCGTGAACTGCTCGGCGACAGACCCCTCGCTAGGGCCATGGCCGGCGCCCCTCAGGCGCAGGTTGACGACATCGAGCACGTCGAGCCCGAGGTTGCGCAGATTATCGCGGACGGCCTGAGTCAGTTCGGCCGGCTGCAGGGCCGGATTCCACGACGCGTCCGCTCCGCGCACCGCTCCCACCTTGGTCACGATGGTGAGCTCCCCAGGGTAGGGGTGCAGCGCCTCGCGGATGAGGTGGTTGGTGACGTGTGGGCCGTAATAGTCGCTGGTGTCGATGTGGTTGACGCCACTCTCCACGGCGGCGCGCAGCACGGCGAGCGCCGTTTCACGATCCCTCGGTGGCCCGAACACGCGGGGCCCGGCAAGCTGCATCGCGCCGTAGCCAAGCCGG
>JAYUTY010000285.1:0-4740 GCA_043754875.1 Gemmatimonadota bacterium | reverse complement strand
TAGATAATGGCTCGTATTTCTGGTATCGATCTCCCGCGCGACAAGAAGGTTGAGATCGGGTTGACTTACATCTTCGGGATCGGACGAGCGTCCGCCCTGGAAATTCTGGAGAAGGCGGGGATCGACGCCACCCAGCGCATTCGCGACCTCTCGGAAGCCGACGAGCAGAAGCTGCGTCAGGTGATCGAGAAGGAGTACCGCGTCGAAGGCGCGCTGCGGACGGAAGTCTCGATGAACATCAAGCGATTGATGGACATCGGATCCTACCGCGGCACGCGCCATCGCCGCGGGCTCCCTGTGCGCGGTCAGCGTACGCACACCAATGCCCGCACCAAGAAGGGCCCCCGTCGCGCGATCGCCGGGAAGAAGAAGGTAACCAAGTAAGCCATGGCGATTGGAAAGAAGAGCAAGCGTGTCGTCGAGGCGGAGGGCGTTGCCCACGTCAACGCGACGTTCAACAATACGGTCGTGACGATCACCGATCCGCGTGGCAATGCCATCGCGTGGGGATCGAGCGGCAAGGCTGGCTTCAAGGGCTCCAAGAAGAGCACCCCGTTCGCCGCGACGGTCGCAGCCGAGCAGTGTGCCCGCGAGGCCCTGACGGCTGGTGTGAAGCGTGTGCACGTGCGCGTGCAGGGCCCTGGCAGCGGCCGCGAGTCGGCCATCCAGGCGCTCGCCGCGGCGGGGCTCCAGGTGAAGTCGATCAAGGACGTGACGCCGATCCCGCACAACGGCTGCCGTCCCCCGAAGCGTCGGAGAGTTTAAGTCATGGGTCGCTATACAGGTCCGAGCTGCCGGCAGTGCCGCCGCGAAGGAACCAAGCTGTTCCTCAAGGCCACCAAGTGCTTCACGGAGAAGTGCCCCGTCGAGCGTCGTCCGTACGCCCCCGGCCAGCATGGCCAGGCCACGGCGCGCCGTCGCAAGGCGTCGGAGTTCTCCAAGCAGCTTCGTGAGAAGCAGAAGATCAAGCGCATCTACGGCGTGAGCGAGAAGCAGTTCCGCAACACGTTCGAGCGCGTGAGCTCGCAGCAGGGCCTCCGCGGCCACAACCTGCTTGCTGCCCTCGAGACGCGCCTCGACAACGTCGTGTACCGCATGGGCTTCGCCGGCAGCCGCAAGGCCGCTCGCCAGCTCATTCGCCACCGTCACGTCGAAGTGAACCTCAAGAGCGTGGACATCCCGAGCTTCCAGGTCCAGCCGGGCCAGGAAGTCCGCGTCCGCGTCAAGAGCCGCGAGCAGGTGTCGGTGCTCACCGCGATGGATCAGTCATCCCGTGGCGCGCCGCTCTCCTGGATCGCCGTGGACAAGGAGACGTTCAGCGGCCGCGTGCTCGAGAAGCCCGCGCGCACGAGCATCCCGATCGCGGCACAGGAACAGCTCGTCGTCGAGCTCTACTCGAAGTAAGGCAGGACCTCGCTGGCGCCCTCGGGCGCCGCGCTGCAGGGCCGCGGGTGAGGCCGCCAGGCCTCACCCGCGTTTGAACAGGCGTCAGCTGGTCGGGGCCCCAACCCCTTTACGAGTCTGCCACGCGTTGGGGGCGAGGCAGAGCGTTTCCGGCCGTTCTTCGCCGGAATGACCGTACACACTGGATACTCCCATGGCTTCTACGATCGATCTTCGTGGTCTCGTCCGTCCGCAGCTGGTCGAAGCGACCAAGCGCGAGGACAACCCGAACGTTGCTGAATTCCGTCTCCAGCCTCTCGAGCGCGGCTTCGGCCACACGCTCGGCAACGCAATGCGCCGCATGCTGCTCTCGTCGCTCCGCGGCGCCGCCGTGTGGGGCGTGCGCGTCGACGGCGTCGTCCACGAGCACCAGACGATCCCGGGCGTCGTGGAGGACGTGCACCAGATCATCGGCAACCTGAAGGCGCTGACCCTGACGCTCGCCGACGACATGGAGAGCGCGGTGCTGCACATCAAGCGCGATGGCGCCGGTGCGGTGACGGCGGGCCACGTGAACCCGGTTCCCGGCGTCCGCATCGTCGACCCGGCGCATCACATCCTGACGCTGCATGACGATCGCGACCTGAACATCGAGCTGTACGTCAACAAGGGCCGAGGCTACGTCGAGTCCGACCAGCATCCGCTCGATCGCGGCCTGCCGGTCGACCTCGTCCGCATCGACTCGATCTACAACCCCGTCCGCCGCGCCAACTTCTCGGTCGCCGAGACGCGCGTGGGACAGCGCACCGACTACGACCGTCTCACGTTGACGGTCGAGACCAACGGCACGATCACGCCGGAAGAGGCGGTGAGCTACGCGGCCGCGCTCGCGCAGACGCACTTCCAGTACTTCGTCGAGTTCGGCTCCCACTCCTCCGCCCCCGTGGCTGGCGGGATGGGTGACGGCGTCGCGACGGATGGCGCGAAGATGCAGCAGTCGCTCAAGACCCCGATCGACGATCTCGAGCTGAGCGTCCGGTCGGTCAACTCGCTCAAGAACTCCAACATCCGGAGCCTTGGCGACCTGGTTCGTCAGACCGAGAGCCAGATCCTGCAGGTCAAGAATTTCGGCAAGAAGTCGCTGCAGGAGATCGCCGATCTCCTCGAGCGCGAGGGACTGAACTTTGGGATGCGGTTCGAGGAGAACGGTGACGGCGTGAAGGTGCTCGATTGGGGCACTGCGCCAAGCCAGGCTGCCGCCGCGGCACCCGACGACGAAGAGGAGTAACACATGCGTCACCGGAAGGCAGGACGGCAGCTACGCCGCACGAGCGAGCAGAAGCTTGCGCTGATGCGCAACCTCGCGACCTCGCTCATCGAGAGTGAGTCGATCGAGACCACCGAGGCCAAGGCCAAGGAGCTTCGCCCGTTCATCGAGAAGTTGGTCACCAAGGCTCGCACGGGCACGCTGCACGCCCGTCGCCTCGCCATCCGCCACATCCAGAAGCGTGAGGCAGCGGACAAGCTGTTTCAGGAGCTGGGTCCGCGTTTCGCGACGCGCAACGGCGGCTACACGCGCATCCTGAAGACCGGCTTCCGCAAGGGCGACGGTGCTGACATGGCGCGCATCGAATTCGTCGTGGAGAAGTAATCATGGCCATCCAGCGCAACCGCTGCTTCCATTGCGACAAGGGCGTCGCCTTCGGCAACAACGTCTCGCACGCGAACAACAAGACGCGCCGCTCCTGGAAGCCAAATCTTCAGGTCGTTCGCACGCTGATCGACGGCAAGATCACCAAGGTCAAGGTCTGCACCGGCTGTCTCAACGCGGGGAAGGTCCCGCGCGCGCCTCGCGGCGTGCAGGTGGCGTGACGGATCGGCTCCGCCGTCCCGTCGTTGGAAAGGGAGCTCATTCGGGCTCCCTTTTTCATATCCCAGCGATTCCGACCTAACCCGTCTCAAAGAGCGCAATGCCAACCGCCCTCATCACCGGTATCACCGGCCAGGATGGCTCCTACCTGGCCGAGCATCTTCTCTCCAAGGGCTATCGCGTCGTCGGAGTCGTCCGACGCAGCTCGACGACTCCGTACGAGCGCATTGCCCACCTGATCGACCGCATCGAGCTCTGCTCCGCCGATCTGCTGGACCAGACCTCCCTGACCGACGTCGTGCACGACACGCAGCCGGATGAGATCTACAACCTCGCGGCGCAGAGCTTCGTTCAGACCTCGTGGGCGCAGCCCGTGCTCACTGGCGAGTTCACGGCGCTCGGCGTGACCCGTATGCTCGAGGCGATGAAGAAGGCGGCCCCCAAGTCGCGCTTCTACCAGGCCAGCTCGAGCGAGCAGTTCGGCAAGGTCGTCGAAGTGCCGCAGACCGAGACGACGCCGTTCTACCCGCGCAGCCCCTACGGCGTCGCGAAACTCTACGGCCACTGGATCACGGTGAACTACCGCGAGAGCTTCGGGCTGTACGCGGTCTCGGGCATCCTGTTCAATCACGAGAGCCCGCGCCGCGGTCTCGAGTTCGTCACGCGCAAGGTCACCGACGGCGCCGCCCGCATCAAGCTTGGCCGCGCGAAGGAGCTGCAGCTCGGCAACCTGGAAGCCCGGCGCGACTGGGGCTTCGCCGGCGACTACGTCGACGCGATGTGGCGCATGCTCCAGCAGGATGAGCCGGACGACTACGTCGTCGCGACGGGGGAGACCTGGTCGGTGCGGCAGCTCTGTGCGTTCGCCTTCGAAGTGGTCGATCTCGACTACCGCGACTACGTGAAGCACAGCACGAAGTTCGACCGGCCCGCCGAGGTGGATCTCCTGGTCGGCGACCCGGCCAAGGCGAAGACGAAGCTCGGCTGGGAGCCGACGGTGAACTTCCGCGATCTCGTCACGATGATGGTCGAGGCGGATCTCGCGCGCCACGCTCGCCCCGCGTGACGACACGCGCGCTCGTCACCGGCGCGAACGGCTTCGTCGCTCAATGGGCAATGCGGGCGATGCTCGAACGTGGCTGGACGGTGTACGGCGCCGGGATCGGTACGCTGCCCGACTCGTCGGTGCTGAATGCCGAGCAGCGGGCGGCGGTGCGATGGCTGCCAATGGACGTCACGCGGCAGGACGAGGTCGCCGCGGCGATGGATGCAGCGCTGCCGGAGGTGATCGTGCACCTGGCTGCGATCAGCCACGTCCCGGACGCGATGAACAACCCGGCGTACGCGTACGAGGTGAACGTCGTCGGTACCGTGCGACTGCTCGCCGAGGTGCGGCGAATGCGCGCTGGCGGCGCGGTGGACCCGCTCGTGCTCGTGGTGGGTTCGGCGGAGCAGTATGGCCGGCACGACGCGGAGGAGATGCCGCT
>JAYUTY010000284.1:0-1542 GCA_043754875.1 Gemmatimonadota bacterium | reverse complement strand
AGCCGGGCGCCGTGATCGGCTTTGCCGGTCCGCGCGTGATCAAGCAGACGCTCGGCCAGGATCTGCCCGAAGGGTTCCAGACAGCGGAGTTCCTGCTCGACCACGGGATGGTGGACCAGGTGGTGCATCGCCGTGAGCTGAAGCACGTCGTCAGCCAGCTGTTGCGGCACATGAGCGGAAAACCGTCCGCGACGGGGTGGACGGCCACCTGAGCGAGTACGCGGCGGCGCTCGACTACCTGTTCGCGAGAACCACGGGAGCGTTCAAGTTCGGCCTGGAGCGCACGCGAGGCCTGCTCGATGCGCTGGGCGACCCGCACCTCCGCTACCCGGTTCTCCATATCGCCGGCACCAACGGCAAGGGGAGCTCGGTGGCGACTGCCGAGGCGCTTCTCCGGGCGAAGGGGCTTCGTGTGGCGCGCTACACCTCGCCGCACCTCGTCGACTTCCGAGAGCGCATCGTGGTGAACGGGGCGGTGATCGGCGAAGCGGAGGTCGTCGAGTTCGTGAACCGCCACATCGGTCTCGTCGAGCGGCTGGGCGCATCGTTCTTCGAGGCGACGACGGCGCTCGCCTTCGACCACTTCGCTCGAGCCAACGTCGACCTCGCTCTGATCGAGACAGGGCTGGGTGGCCGCCTCGACTCGACTAACGTGGTGCAGCCGCGGGCCGCAGGCGTCACGTCCATCGGCTACGACCACATGGACTACCTCGGCGATACGCTGGAGGAGATCGCGATCGAGAAGGCCGGGATCTTCAAGGCTGGGGCGCCGGCCGTGATCGGCGAGCCTGATCCTGCGCTGCGCGCACTCCTCGCCGAAAGCGCGAGGGCACGGGGCGCGTCGGAGATCCGGGTAACGGCGGATGAGATGTCGATCAGCGACGTCGAGGTGACGGCCGCCGGTACTCGCTTCACACTCGACGCGCTCGGTGGGCATGCGATCGTCGAGACGCCGCTGGTCGGCCGACATCAGGCGGCGAACTTCGCCTTCACCCTCGGATTGCTCGACGCCGCCGGTGCGCCCTTCGCGACGTCGCTGGCGGACGCGCAGCACGCGGTGTCGCGTGTGCGTCTGCCCGGCCGCTTTCATCGAGTGGGTCATTGGGTGTTCGACGTCGCGCACAATCCCGACGGCGCGCGCACCGTGGCGGCGAGCCTCGCAGCGGTGGCGCACGAAACGCCCGTGACCGTGCTGCTGTGCGTCCTCGCCGACAAGGACTGGAGGGCGATGATGGACGCGCTGGCGCCGGTCGCTACCCGCTTCGTCCTGACGAATTCGCCGAGCGCGCCATCCACGCGCACGTGGGATCTCGAGGTGGCAAGCGCGTACGCGAGGGAGCGCGGCTACGCGGTGGACGCAATCGATGACTTCTCCGCGGCGCTCGCGCACGCCGAGAAGAGCGGCGCGACCGTGCTGGTGACAGGCTCGTTCCACACGGTGGGTGACGCGATGGCGCGGTTGCAGGTATCTCCGCTCACAGGCTAGCTTTACGGGATGTTCAAGGGCGCCCTTCCCGGCTTTCGCGATTTCTATCCCACCGA
>JAYUTY010000283.1:0-4758 GCA_043754875.1 Gemmatimonadota bacterium | reverse complement strand
TGCCCGGTTGTCCATTCCCGCCGCCCGCATCGATGAGCGAGCGACCTCGACACGTTCCATGCGGACCGAGGAGAGGTGACGTGGGCGCCGAGAGTACGCTGCCAGCGAGCGCGGCCGCACGCTTGGCGCCTCCTCGGACCGTCGTGGCACAGCCATCGGGATCACCACAAGATGGGCAGTTCTGCCCATGCGCGGCAGATCGTTGCACCTAGCTTGCAACTGCTCCCTCAGGCCTCACCGCCGGTCTCTCTCTCGGAGGCGAAGATGCGTCGCTCGTCCGTCGCGCTGCTCGTGGCGCTCAGCAGTTCCCTGTTCACCGCAGCGTGCAGCGATACGAGCGTGGTGGCTTCCCGCGCAACCGCGCCGTCCGAGCGGGCGTCCGTCAACAATGCCGCCGCGCCAGGCGGCTGCAGCTTCACGACGGTGAGCAAGACCGCCAACGGGTACTTCGCGTCGAGGACCGATCCGGTCTTCACGATGATCAGCGCCGTGCAGACGGCGGCAAAGACGGATATCGCGTCCGCGACGGCGGCCTCGTGGCCAATCCTGCGCCGCGTGGCGGATGTGCGACTGACCTCGACGGTAGGCTCAGCCGCGGCAGGCAAGACCTTCCTCACCGCGCTGCTGGCCTGTACGAATCTGAACGGGGATGCGACGGACTTCCTGGCTCATGCCGATTCGGTTCTCGCGAGCGGCATGCTTGCAGTGCGCACCGGAGGAGACACGAAGCCCGCCGCCGCGATGCTGAACGACAAGTCAACGGGCGTGCGCTCGTTCGCGGAACCGACGTGGGGTGTCGAGCCCATCGGCGGCTCGTGGCCGGTCGCCTCGGTGACAGGCACGACATCGTACCTCGCCTATGGTTATCCGATCAAGGTCCCGCTGACGGATGTCACTGCCGCGACGGCGATCAACACCAA
This sequence comes from Gemmatimonadota bacterium, assembly GCA_043754875.1. Lineage (GTDB taxonomy): Bacteria > Gemmatimonadota > Gemmatimonadetes > Gemmatimonadales > Gemmatimonadaceae > AG11. Next base: position 3,838 of record JAYUTY010000283.1, on the reverse strand, counting down.
CGGCACCGGATCGTACAACGGCTTCGAGCTCGGAACATTGCCTGCTTCGCAAGACAAGGAGACCCTCCGCGTTGGCATTTGCAAAGCTGCGGGGGATCTCACGAGCCGAAATCGTCTGATTCACGACGGCAGCATTCAGGGAGTGAACGAGAATCCAGCATCGCTGTGCCTTCTCAGCGGGCCAACGGCTGACGCAGGCCCGTATCTCTCCATGCGCGGGATCGGTGGCTATCTCGCCTCCCTGTTCAGCCCAGGTTCGCTGTACGCCCAGGATGGGGTAGGGTTCATCGGCGGGCACGTCAGCGATTGGAGCCCGTTCACGTCCGCGACTCTGACGAGCAGCAACGTGGTGCTCACGTTCTCCAAGATTTCCGGCGCTCACGTCGACCAGTTTGTGCCACCGTTCACAGTAACCGTGAAAGTGGGCACTCGTGTGATCCCGGGTGTCGACGTGACCCTCACCCTCGCAAACAATAGCGGCCTGCCCGCCGGAGCCGAATTCACGGCCGGCAGCAAGCTCACCGTCAGGACGCTGGCCGACGGCATCGCGAGATTCGACAGTGTCGCGTTCCACAAGGCGGGCGGCTACACCATCACGGCGACCGGCAACATCGGCGGCCTGCTGACGAACGCGATCATCTCGAACCCAGTGTTCAACATCAAGAACTAGAGGGCACGCGCGGACACGTCGACGAGGGACTGAATGCGAGGCGCATTCGGTCCCTCTTCTGTATCGAGCTGTGGCACCCCACCGTCGTGTTCATCGCAGGAGAAGCCCCAGCGGCGAGAGTAGGCTGTCGGCTCGCCGATTCTCTCGTCAATCTTCGTCGGAACTCTCGTGATTCATGCGATGTGTGTCGACGGCGTGCGGACACGTTTGACCGTACAGACCGAGGCCGCAGGTGTACCACGCGTCATTCTTCAAAGCTGCCGTTGTAGCGGGTACGGCGCCTAGTTCGGCACAGCTTCGGCGCACTGGCGTGAGCATGACGCAGGAGCACGTGATCTCGGCACCGGTGCGGAGACCCGTGCTCACGGCTACCGAACGATGATCGGCACCCGCAGCACCTGCGGCGCCTGCGTCCCACGCGCATCGGTGGGATACCACCGTGTTGTGAAGCGCAGCGCGTACTCGCCGGGCACATCGGCAGGAATCATCACCTCGACATCGAATGTCTGCCCCGCGCTGACGGTACGCCGGGCAGCACCTATCGTTTGCTGTGCCGCGAGGAGCTCCGCGCCATCGCGAGCGAGCGACCGCCATTGCTGCACGGTCGTATCGCGTACGAACGCGACGGCGACCTCCTCGTCGACCGGAATACTGACGAAGCGGAGCCGATGCACGCCGGGCACCAGTGCGAGTGGCACGGCACTCGTGCGCCCGTTGACGGCCAGGGAGCCTGTGGTCGCATTGCCGAGCAGCCCCATGACGATCACATGATCGCGCGACGTATCACGTGGCGCGCCGGGTTCTCTCACGATCAACGCGCCATACAGTCCGGTCGAGAGCTCGCTCCCCGCTTCATCGTGCGTGTGATAGATGAACGTGCCGGCACGCGCCGGCGTGAGACGAACGACAAACGAATCGCCCGGCGCGATGGGAGGTCGGACGCTGGTTCCCGCACCGCTCCAGCCACCGACACCGTCATACCAGCTTTCGATTTCCATACCATGCCAGTGCACGGCGAGCGGCGACGACAGGCGATTGATCACGGTGATGGCAGTGGGCTCGCCGCGCTGCAGCTCGAGCGTCGATCCAGGAAACCGTATCGAGTCTCGCCCAGGTGCCACGCCGCCCTGCTGCAGGACGAATGAGTGCCCTGGCGTGTTGCCGAACACGTTGGCCCGCTCCGTGGCAACGACGCGCAGCGTGCGAACGGCTGGCGCACCCGGATCTCTGCCAGCTGCGAGAGCGAGCGCGCGCGCCCCGATTGCGCCAGCGCGTGCCCTTACTTGAATGCCCATCACCAACCCCGCCATATTCTCCTCGGCGCGGTGGACCGACGACGTCGCGTGCTCGTTCGCCGACATCGCTGTACGTGGCGCGATGACCTGCACCAGCGCCATGTGCCGCACGAGGTGACAATGGAAGAGCCAGTTCCCAGGGCGCTCGGCGACCCACGTGAGCGACATGGTGCCGTTCGGCAGGATGCGCTCCGTCACCAGTCGGCGCTTCAACGAGTCCGCGAGCAGGGTGTCGAGCGTGCCATCGCCGCGGCCGGTGATGGTGAAATAGAATCCATGCAGGTGCATCGGATGCTGCGTGGCACTGGCATTGATGATGCGCCAGCGCACTGTATCGCCGACGGTGTAGCGCAGCCGTTCCGTCGTCGGCCAGCTCGCACCATTGATCATCATCTTGAACGCGGGATCGTGGTGCACGCGTGGATCGTCATCGTCGAGCCACCGGCTGATCAGCAGAATGCGTTCGCCGCGCGGCGGCGCTGTTCCCGCCCCGTCGACGATCAGCGCGCCCACCAGCGGCCCTTCACCCTTCTCCCCGCTTGGCCAGTCATCCGGCACCGGCGCAGTGGGGTGCCGCACTGCCGGCCGCACGCGCGCCCAGTAGTAGTACGAGCCGGCGGCCGTCACACGGAAGGAAACGGTGGCGTGTGCGCCCGCAGACAGCATGACGGAGTCGCGGCCGCGTTGCGCCGCGTGATCCTGTAGGCCGAACACCATCAGCTGCACACCGAGAGTGTTGTGCAACGCGACCTGTATCAGCGTGCCAGCCGGCGCGCGCAGCAGCGGCCCGGGGACTTTCGCGCCCTGACCGTCTTCGACGAACGCGAACGCACGCAGGTCAGCGCCGGTCCGCCCTTCTGGGCGCCAGCGTACCTCGCGAATGCTGAACGACGCCTTGAGAGTGTCCCCGGCCAGCGTGCCCGCCGCGCGACGGAAGTTCTCGAAGTGTGCGAGTGGCGGCGGAGTCGCGCTGCGATGCGATGGACGTGCGGTCGGGATGGCGTGGCCGGAGACAGCGAGCGCCGCGACGATGAAGGAGTAGACGAATTGCATGAGCGGTCAATCTGCCGCGCGTTTTGGCAAGCGCCAGTCAGTTGGCGCGCGGCCCGGCTGCAGTCACGGGCAAGTTCCTCAACCTCGGGACAGATCGCGCTCGGCGGGATCATCACTTCTGAACCACTACAAAGCCAAACAGGGTACCCTGCTGCGAAAGCGGGCACCCGGTTCGCTTGCGGCAACCTTCTGCGGAGCAAGGGCAGACTTCTACTTACGAGAGATCAGCTTGCCAATTCCGAGAGAGTACGTTGAAGACTTACGAAAGAGCGAGCAATCCGACAGTAGGCTGTGGCTAAAACCGCCCCTACTGCACCGCGTTGATCATGTCGAAGATCGGCAGGTACATGGCCACCACCATGCCTCCAACCACGACACCGAGAAACACGATCATCACCGGCTCCATGAGCGAGAGCAGCCCCGACACCGCAGCGTCTACCTCCTCGTCATAGAAGTCCGCGATCTTCGACAGCATCTCGTCCAGACCACCCGTCTGCTCTCCGACGGCGATCATGCTGATGACCATCGGCGGGAAGACGGCCGATTTCTGCAGCGGCGCGCTGATCGTCTCACCACCCGCGATCGAAGCGCGCGACTCCATGATCGCGTCCGAGATGACGCGATTGCCCGCCGTCTTGGCCGTGATCTCGAGGCCGTCGAGGATCGAGACACCGGAGCCGATCAGCGTGCCGAGCGTGCGCGTGAACCGCGACACCGCCGACTTGCGGAGCACGTCGCCCAACACGGGCATCTTCAGCAGCAGCTTGTCGATCTGCAGCTTTCCGTCGTTGGTGGCGTAGTAGCGCTTGATCAGCCAGAC
>JAYUTY010000282.1:0-4763 GCA_043754875.1 Gemmatimonadota bacterium | reverse complement strand
GGACTCGGTGAAGCGCGCCGGCACGATGGATTGGGACCAGCGAAACTACTTGATGGCGACAGCCAAGGGACCGGATCTCGAGCTCGGCGAGGAGGCGTGTGGCAATGCGATGTTCAAGCTTCCTCTGCTCCCCGATTCCATCGAGCAAGAGCCGACGTCTCGGGGCTGGCCTCACTACGGTCCACCCTCCGATACCGTGAAAGCCATCATTGGCCCCCCCAGGCCTTGAGGGCATGAGGCCCTGAGCGCCTCCACAGGGCGTGCATGGCCGTGACATGACGACGCCCAAAGAGATACATCTCTTTGGGCGTCGTCATGTCACGTGATCGCGCGAGCCGCTGCTTCCGCCGATGACGGAAGGCAACGCCCTCCTAGCGCATCCCGGCCCCCGCCGACGGCATCGTGTACGTCCACGGCTGCATTGTCAGCTTGCGCTGCCGAGGATACACCTCGTCCAGCGTGTTGCCGTCATACAGGCGACCGTTCACCATCACCATGTTGATCGTGTTGCTGTTGCGGATGTTTTCCAGCGGATTCTTGTCGAGCACGAGCAGGTCGGCCAGCTTGCCCGGCTCGAGCGAGCCAACGTCCTGCGCCAGGCCGATCGCTTCCGCGCCGACGATCGTCGCGGCGCGCAATGCGTCGTGCGTCGACAGGCCGCCGCTCTGCAGCAACCAGAGCTCCCAGTGCATGCCGAGTCCCTGAAGCTGCCCATGGCTGCCGACGCCGATCCTGCCGCCGGCCGCCACCGTCTTCGCGATGTCCTCGGCGTGCTGCCACATCGCGTATTCCTCCTTCAGTGCGAAGCCAGCCGGTCCAGGGGCGTTGCCGGTGCCGCGGCGACGGATCTTCGTGTCGATGTCCACGGGATGCGTGAAGTGCCGCAGCTTGGCGTCACCGAGCAGATCCTCGCTCTGGTAGAACCATCCCTCGCCGAACGGGCCGCCGTACTCCACGATGAGCGTCGGCGAGTTGGTGACGCCGGTTCCCTTGTACCACTGGAAGACATCCTCGTACTTCGGCGTGATCGGCAGCGTGTGCTCGATGCCGGGATAGCCGTCGATGCCGTGCGTCATGTTGAGCTTCTGGTCCAGCCCGCCCTCGGTCGTCGGCATCAGGCCGAGCTCCCTGGCCGCCATGATGATCCACTGGCGTTGCTGGCGATTGCCGCTCAGGTACATCTTGAGCGTCTTCGTGTCGTAGTACTTCGCGTAGCGCGTGAGCACCTGCCGCGCGTGATCGAGGTCGCGGATCGGCTCGGCCGAGAAGACACCGGGGCCGGTGGTGTAGACGCGCGGACCGATCATGTCGCCGGTCTCGACGCGGTCCCCGTACGTCAGGAAGTCGGTGGTGGCCGTCTGCGGGTCGCGCGTCGTCGTGGTGCCATAGGCGAGCGTGGTGAGGTACTGCCACGTCTGCGTGTTGTGCACCTGCGGCGTTAGCCACTGCGGGTGATAGTGCGTGTCCACCATCCCGGGCATGATGGTCTTGCCCGAGACATCGATCACCCTGGCGGATGCCGGGATCTCGACTGAGCCCTTGGGACCGATAGCGACGATTCGATTGTCGCGCACGAGGATGTCGGCGTTCTCGATGATCTCGTGATCCTTCATGGTGATCGTCCGCGCGCCACGGAAGGCGACGATACCGTGCGGCGTGTCGCGCGTGGTCATGACGGCGATGCGCGTCTCCACGGCCTTGTAGCCGGGCTTCGGCTTCTTGTTGACGCCGGTATCCGCGCGCGCGGCGAGGCGCTCGAGCGAGTCCACCTTCGCCATGCTGTCCTTCGACGCCGGCGCGAGCCGGAGCACGGCCTTCTGCCGCGCCACGGCCTTGAGCGAGTCGTCCATCACGTGGGCGCGCTCGAGATCATAGGTCCACAGCGCATTGCCGAGCGACCACATGATCTTTTTCCCGTCGGCGCTCCAGGTGGGGAACTCGCCGCCGACTTCGTTGAGCTTCTTCACCGGGAGACCGGCCGTCGCGGGATCGGCGATCGAAACGCTAGGGGCAGTGGCGCCGATCTGCGGGATGGTGATGGCGTAGAAGTCCATGCCGACCATCGCGAGCGCCTGGTCACCCTTCGGCGCCATCACGACGAGCGCAGCCGGTGGCGGCTGCGGCGGCGTGGGTTCGGTGGGATCGTCGAGGTGCGACGGAATCCCTGGCTCGAGTGCCACAGGACGCGAAGCGCGTCCACCGATCCACTGCTCGGCCAGCGCGTGTTCCATGCCGGCGTCGAGCGTCATCTGCGCTCCACCGGTCGCACCCGGCGGCAGCGGACCGGTGACCTTGAGATGCGTCTTGAGGTCGGTTCCATCCCAGCGGAACGACACCAATCCCTCGCGCCCGTAAGCGTAGATGCGGCTGGAGTCGTCGGTGAAGTGCGGATTGCCCATCCCGCCGCTCGGCATGATGGCCGTGACGGCACCGCCGGACGCGGGCACCCAGACGAACTCCGCGGCGGCGGGGCCGAAGAAGGCCGCGCCGGCCTCCTGCATCTCGCGCGCGGCGGCACGCACGGCGACGATGCGGTCGCCGGTGGGGGACCAGGCGAGGTCGGCGAACAGGCCGCTGCCGGTGACCGGCGCCGTCGTCCATCCCTTGCCCGAGCTCGTGGCGCGCACGATCGACCCGCCCTTCGCGTCGCTCCAGGTGGTGAAGGCGATCGACCTGCCGTTGGGGCTCCAGGCAGGGCCGAACTCGCCAACGTCGCTCGTGCTGACGCGCTGCGGCGTGCCGTTGGGCAGTTCGGCCACGTACACACGGTCGAGCGCGGAGAAGGCGATGCGCCGACCGTCGGGTGAGGGAGCGATGTCGCGGATCTGGTGCGCCTTGAACGCCGTCGTCGTGTCGACGCGATAGGCGAAGTTGACCTGTGGGCCCATCTCGAGGTCGACCTTCGCCTCGAACGGGATCTTCACCGGCGCAGACTTGTCAACGGGGACGCGCCAGATCTCGCCGCCGTACGAGACGACGACGTTCCGGCTGTCCGGCGTGAACGAGTAGCCGGGATACGCGTCCATCGGCGCGCGCGACTCGGTCTCGTCGCGCTGAACCGGGAAGGCGAGCCAGTCCTCGGCCTGCGTCTCGAGGTTGCGGATGCGGAGCCCGGTCTTCGTCTCGAAGCGCGTCGCGTAGACGAGGTACTTGCCGTCAGGGGAGAGGGCAGGGCGGAACGCGGAACCGAACCGCTTCGACATCTGCGACGTACGTCCGGTCTCGCGATCCCAGACGTAGAGCTGGAACTGCGGCCCGACGGAGTTGTACTGCCAATCGCCCTGGCGCGCCGCGTACCAGATGTAGCGCGGGTCCTTGCCGAAGGCGGCGCCGAGCTGCTTGAGCGTCGGCGGCACGGCGGGAGTGGAGGTGAGCGCGACGCCCTTGCCGCCGTCCACGTGATACATCCAGAGCTTGGCGGTGGCGCCGAGCCCACCGGACTTGGAGACGACGACGTACTTGCTGTCGGGAGTCCAGGTGGGAGAGACGTAGCTGCTCGTGTTGCCGGTGGTGAGCGCGACGGTGTCCTTGCCGTCCGCATTCATCATCCAGACGTTCTCGCCGCCCGAGCGATCGGAGACGAAGAGGATCTTCCGGCCGTCGGGTGAGTAGCGCGGCTGCGCGTCGTACGCCATGCCGTGCGTCAGCCGAGTCGCCGTGCCGCCGGTGATCGGCAGGGTGTAGAGATCACCGAGCAGGTCGAAGACGATGTGCTGGCCGTCGGGAGCAACGTCGAGCGAGATCCACGTGCCCTTCGTGGTCGTGAAGGAGTGGGTCCGCGCGGTCTTGAGCGGGAGCCAAACGGTCGGCGGCGGAGCGACAGGGCCGGCGGCGGGGCCACCCTGCGCGAGAGCGGTGGTGGAGGCCAGCGCGGTCGTCATCGTCGCCAAGGAGAGCGCGACGGCCGCAGCCGGCGCGAGGCGCGCGAGCAGGCGTCTGATCATGGGAGGCAGGAAGAGGAAATCCGGGAGGGGACTGCGACTACACGAATGCTACGGGATCTGTGGTGGCCCGCCAGAGGGGAGAGGGCGGCCGATGGGCAGATTCGGCAGCGGGACAACGATTCAATAGAAGATCGCCATCCGGTTGCCGAGCGCATCGTGTTCGGGCACTGGCGGTAGCGAAGTGTGCTCACCACGTCCGATGCGGAAGGCACTCCACAGGGCGATCAGGGCGTCCAGCACATCGTCAGCTCCGACGTCGCGCTTGTTTCGCTCGATCAGGAGACGGCCAGGGGCGTCGCTGAAGAGGCCATTCAGCAGCTGGATGCGCTCCTGCCTTCCGGCCGACGTCTTCTTGCCAAAGCGCATCGGTGCGCCGTCACCAGCGAAGGTGAAACACACCTCGGGATGCACCTCGTAGACTCTCCCATCGGAGATGCCTGAAAGTCGAATGGCATCATCGACCTCGCGCACCTTCCCGGTGATCGCGAACGACTGGATGGACATGCCCTTGCCCTCGATCGTGCGTCGCAGGGCAGACGCGTCCTGATGGTTGGACACCGAGAGGATCGGCCGAAGCGGAGCAGGGAACACCGATGCGCCGCGCCTGGGGGACAAGGCGGCTCGAGCGAGCATGTCGCAGCGTCGACTGCCCGTTGCCGTGAGGCCAATGGGAATGTCGACGGCAATGACGGACAGCTGAGGTGCGTCGCGGAGGAGATCGCGAAAGTGGCGATAAACTCGTCCGCTGATCGGTCCATCCGCGCTTGGCGCGCTCACCGCATACCAGCCAGCGGGGCATCCGTCGACGCCTAGAAACAC
>JAYUTY010000281.1:0-4765 GCA_043754875.1 Gemmatimonadota bacterium | reverse complement strand
GCCGGTGTAGTGCATGCCGTGCAGCGTCGTCACCAGCCCCACGTCATGCAGCCACTTCGGGGCGTCGCCGCGCGACTCCCACGTGGGCAGGCGATAGGCGCGCTCGATGTGCGCCAAGTGTGGCGCCACCGCCGCCTCAAATGACGTCGCACGACCCACACGCCAGCGCGGCACCTTCACCGTGCGATCGTCGCGCCACGCTTGGTGCTCGTACACGAGCTCGACGCGGTACGTCGATTCGCCCGGCTGGAAATGAAAGCGCTTGGGGCGCACCTGGTCGTCCAGCGACGACAGGAAGAAGAAGTTTTCAGCGCCCGCCTGCACCACGGCAAGCGGTGTCACCATGCCGGCCGCGGAACCGGGACCGTGCAAGTCCCCCGCCCCGAAGGGGTAGCCACCCAGCATTTCGTTGTCGCGCGGATCGCTGAAGCCACCGCCGGCCAGCGATAGCTGCCCGCGCGGCACGCCCCGCACGATGGCCGTCACGGTCTTCACCGGACGGTCCATCGTCACTTCGGCGTCCCATTCGATCGTGTCGCCGACTTTGGTGAACGTCGCCGTCAGCGAGCCGTTCGCCTTTTGCTGTCCGCCCGCCCACACGAAGCCGTTGCACGTCAGGCGCATGCGTTCCGCAGTCACGTCCGCCTGCATCTTCGACGCGTCGAGCCCGTACGTGTTCTCGTCGGTGAACACGAGAAAGCCGAAGCGCAGCGTATCGAATGCCACCGAGGGTTCGGGGAAGTCGAAGCTGAACTTCATGTACGCGCGACCACGCGGCGGCACGAACACTTCGCTCGTGGAGCCGAGCGGCAGGATCGTGCCCGGTGCGACCGGCGGCGAGACCGGCGCAGCGGGCGGCGATGGCGGCGATGGCGGCGATGGCGGCGGCACGTGCGTATCAGCGATCGGCGCAGCAGACGCTGTATCGGGCGCCATCAGTCCCCCCACGGCGGCGCTGGCCAGCCCCAGCACTCGCACCGCATCGCGGCGCGACATCGGGGTCGTAGCTGGCGTCGCATTCGGTGGCTTGTTCGGCGTCGTCACGGGAAGCTCCAGCAGCGAGAACAGGGCATGGGGAACGAGTGGCGCATGGAGAGCTCAGCGCTGGCCGTAATACGCGCGCGCGCCGTGCTTGCGATCGTGATGCTTGTCGAGCAGTACCTGATCGATATCCTTGGCGTTCTGGTTGAGCTGTAACGTGTCCATCGCCATTCGACAGGTGGCCTCCAGCGCGATGGCGTTCTCCACCGCCGTGCGTGGCGAACCACCCCACGCGAACGGACCATGTCCCGCCACCAGCACCGCGGGCATGGACACGGGATCGAGTGCGCGTGCACGAAAGCATGCTACGATCACCACACCCGTCTCGTGTTCGTAGTCGCCGCGCACTTCGTCGTCGCGCAACCGACGCGTCACCGGAATAGGACCGTAGAAATGATCGGCGTGCGTCGTACCTAGACACGGCACGTCGCGCTCCGCCTGCGCCCAGCTCACGGCGTGACTGCTGTGCGTGTGCGCCACGCCACCCAGCGCAGCGAACTCTCGATAGAGATGGAGATGCGTCGGCGTGTCCGACGAAGGACGCAGCAATCCCTCCAATACCGCACCGCTGCTCAGCGACACGACCACCATGTCCGACGGCTGCATCCGCGCATAGTCCACGCCGCTCGGCTTGATCACCATCACATCGGCGTCGCGATCGGCACCGCTGACGTTCCCCCATGTGAGCACCACCAACCCCGATTGCACGAGGTCCAGGTTGGCCTGCCACACGGCGGTCTTCAGCGCGTCGTACGGTCCGTTGGCTGGCATGCTCACCGCCGTGCCTCGTCACGGATGGTCAGCAGCTCCTTCATCACGCCGTACATGTCGCCGCCAGCGCCCGACACCCCGAAGGCGTCGTGCAGGCGGCGGTACAGCGCGTACAGTCGGTCATACGTCGCGCGACGCTCCGGATCGGGCTCGAAGACTTTGTCACGCACCCCCGTCATGGCCGCCATCGCATCCGCGAAGTTCGCATGTCCGCCCGCATCTGCGCCCGCAACGACGGCGCCGGCCACGGCAGCACCCAACGCGCACGTCTGCGCACTCCGCGAGATCTGCACCGGGCGCCCCATCACGTCGGCGTAGATCTGCATGACCATCGGATTACTCGCCGAAATGCCACCGCAGTTGACGATGCGGTCGACGGCGTCGCCGTACTCCTCGTAGCGCTCCATGATCACCCGCGCACCGAACGCCGTTGCCTCCACCAGCGCGCGATACATCTCGGCTGGCGTGGTGTGCAACGTCATACCCAGCATGAGGCCCGTGAGTCGCTGGTCGACGAGTACGGTGCGATTTCCGTTGTGCCAGTCCAGCGACAGCAGCCCGCTTTCACCCGGACGCAGGCGCTCCGCTTCGGCGGTCAGCTCCTGATGCCCCATCCCGGCCGGACGCACGACTTCCACGAGCCAGTTGAAGATGTCACCCACCGCCGACTGCCCGGCCTCGAGGCCGAACTGGCCCGGCAGCACCGATTCCGGTACGATGCCGCACAGACCGGGGACTTCCGCCGCGTCGCCATCGATGGGCGTGACCATCAGGTCGCAGGTGGAGGTGCCGATGATCTTCACCAAGGTGCCGCGCCGGATGCCCGACCCGATCGCCCCCAGATGCGCATCGAACGCCCCGATCGCCACCGGCAAACCCGCGGGCAATCCGAAACGCTCCGCCCACTCTTCCGTCAGTCCGCCCGCCGCTTCGGACACGTTGTACGCATGATCGGGCAAGGCATCACGCAACCGCACCAGCCGCGGATCGAGCGCTGCAAGGAACTCGACATCCGGGTATCCGCCCCACTGCGCGCTGAACATCGCCTTGTGACCCGCCGCGCAGATTGAACGACGCAGCGCCGACGGGCGCTCGGTGCCGGTGAGGATGGCGGGAACCCAGTCGGCGTGCTCCACCCACGTGGCCGCCGCATCGAACACGTTGGGGGCAACGTGCAGACAACGCAGGATCTTGGACCAATACCATTCGGAGCTGTACGTGCCGCCGCACATCGCGAGGTACTGCGGACGCAGGCGCGCCGCGACCTCGGTGATCTGTCGTGCCTCCGCGTGCCCCGTATGATCCTTCCACAGCCACACCAGCGCGGCCAGCTCGCCCTGCAACTCGGGGGCGAAGGCCAGCGGTTGCCCCACGGCATCCACCGGCATCGGCGTCGAGCCCGTGGTGTCCACCCCGATGCCGATGATCTGCGTCGGCGCGACACCGTGGACCCGCGCCGCATGGGCAAGCGCATCGCACACGCTCGCCTCCATGCCGTCGCGGTATTCGCGCGGATGCTGGCGCGCTAGATGTGGATCGCTGGCGTCGAGAATGACGCCGCGCTGCCCCATCCGGTACTCGAACACGCTGGTGCCAAGCTCGGCGCCGGTCGACGTCTCCACGACGATCGCCCGCACCGAGTTGGTGCCGAAATCGAGCCCCAGCGTACAGGTGCCAGCCATAGATCCTCAGGCCGTGTCGTCGTGCTGGTAGACCTGCCACCCCATGTACTTGCCCAGCGCTTCCTTGACCGAGGCCGCGACGTTGGCCCGGGTGGCAGCAACGTGATGCTCGAAGCCGTTGTCGCAGATGTATGCCAGCAGCTTCTGCAGTCGCGGCACCTGGAAGACACCGTACCCGCCGAACGAAAGCATCACGTCATCGGTGAAGTTGCCTTCGCCCACGTAGGCAGAGATTTCGCCGCGCACATCGTCGGTGCTCACGCGTGCGTACGTGAATGGTCCCGGCGCGATGCGTCCGACAATCGTGCCGTAGGTGTTCTCGCGGCCGACCGTGCCGGCGATGATCTCCTGATAGTCCATGCGCTGCGAAGTGAAGAACGACTTCGGCAGATTGGAGCAATGGAAAACCACACCTTTATCGGGGTGGTCGCCGAAGTTGTTGTTCCAGTCGAGCAGGGCCGCGGGTGATGCGGCCGCTTCCTGAAGCACGTACATGCTGAGGACACCGGCGATATCCGCCTCGCAGGCGCTGGCCATGAGACCGTCGCTCATCATGCTCATCGCTGTGCAGGGCACCACACCGTAGAACTCCTCGAGTGCGGTCCAGCACTGGATCGCCGTTGCGTCGAGTGCGCGATCGTCGATGTACCGATCGAGCGCCACGCCGAGCTTGGCGATTTTCAGGAGGCTCTCGCGTGGCACGCCGTCGACGGTGGTGTACGCACCGATCTGGTCGAGCTTGGTGCGCACCGCCGCGTCGTCGTCCCCCGTGCGGTGGATCCACCCCAGCAGTTCCGACAGGTCGAGCGTCTCGACCGTGATGCCGGATCGCTCGAACAGCTTCTCGCTGTAGCGCACCGTGTTGAACGCCGCCGGCCGCGCGCCGATCTGTCCAAGTCGCGCCCCGCGCACCGAACGCGTGATGCGGCAGACACTCACAAACCGCGCCAGGTCCGCCGCGAAATCCGTGCTCTCCGGATCGACGGTGTGCAATGATGTGAGCGAGTACTTGATCCCGTACTGCCGGAGATTGTTGCACGCCGACATCTTGCCGCAGAAGCTGTCGCGCCGGTGCTGGATTCCCATGCGCGTCACCGTGTCCGGGAACGCGTGGATGAGCACCGGCACGCCGAGATCGGCCCAGCGCAGCGTGTTCGCAATCGCGCGCTCGTCGCCGAAGTTTGGCAGCGTCACGAGCACGCCGTCGATCTCGTCGCGATGCTTGCGGAAGTGATCGGCACAGCGCCTGGATTCCTGCAGGCTCTCGATGG
>JAYUTY010000280.1:0-13728 GCA_043754875.1 Gemmatimonadota bacterium | reverse complement strand
GTCGCCGGCTCGTGCAGCGCGATGCGCGGAAGAAAGCGGTCCAGCCACGTTGCGAACGCCGTCGCGTCGAGCACGCGGCGCATGCACTCCGCCTCCATCAGCGCGCTCGAGAGGAAGTCGTCGCCGCTGGGCTCCCACGCCTGGCAATCGACGTCGTCGGCGTACCACGCCGTCGCGCGCGCCCTCAGCAGCCGGCCGAACCGCTTGTCGTGCATCACCTGCGCGTACTCGAGCGCGAGCGCCACAGCGAACGCCGTGTTGAAGTGGGTGCCGACGCGCACCGGGTAAGTTGCCTTGGGGAGGAACGCGGTGAAGCGCAGCACGAACGCCTGCGCCAGCGGTTTCAGCGCCGCGCTCCACCGCGGAGCGTCTTCACCGTCGTGGCGCGCCAGCTCGGCGGCGAGCATCAGCAGCCACGCCCAGCCGTACGGTCGCGTGAAGCCGCCACGCATCGGCTCGGCGAGGTACGCCACCTCTGCCGCCACGTGCTCCGTCGTGAACGCCCGCTCGAACAGCACGCGCGTCGCCTGAGCTTCCACTGACCGCGGATGCAGTCGCAGCAGTGTCGCGAGCAGCCAGTAGCCGTGCACGCACGAGTGCCAGTCGAAGCTGCCGTAGAAGATCGGATGCAGCGCGCGCGGGCCACGCACGTCGCCGGCATCGTTCAGCACGTGGTCCAGCTTGTTGGGATACTCCCGCTCCACATGGCCAAGTGCGACGCGCGCGAAGTGCGCGGCCAGCTCGGAGGTCAACGCGTTGGACGCCATCAGTGCCGGTAGACGAAGAGCGACATGATCACCGTGTTGGCGATGAGCAGCAGGATGGCCGTGGGCAGCTGCGCGCGGATCACGGCGTATTCGTCGAGGTCGAGCAGTGCGGTCGGGACAATGTTGTAGTTCGCCGCCATCGGCGTCATCAGCGTGCCGCAGAAGCCGGACAGCATCCCCACTGCCGCCATCACGACGACATTGCCGCCGAAGCGCGACACGATCAGCGGCAGGCCGATCCCCGCCGTCATCACGGGGAACGCCGCGAACGCGTTGCCCATGATCATCGTGAACAGCGCCATCCCGACTGTGTACGTCACGACAGCCACGAGCGGGCTGCCGAGGGGGATCCACCGCTCGGCGAGACCCGCCACCACCTTGCCAACGCCCGCCGTCGCGAACAGCGCACCGAGCGCGGCGAGCATCTGCGGCAGCACGGCCGCCCATCCGACGGAGTCCCACAGGCGACGCGCCTCGAACAACGGCGCCGACAACGGTGGCCGCAGCATCGCCATGCCCACGAGCAGGGCAACGAGCGTCGCGATGCCGAGTGAGATCAGCGTGATCTGCTTTGGATCGACGAGCGGCACGCCGTTGATGCTGAGTCCTTTGAAGAAGAAGGTGCCGAGCAGCGTCACGGCGGGGATGGTGAGCGCCGGGATGAACAACCGGTTGCCCCAGCGCACCGCGCTCGCCTCACGCTCGGCCGCTGTCTGACTCTCGCCCGCGCCGCGCCCCAGCTTCCCGATGCTCGCCACGAGCACCATCACGATCACGAGCGCGCCGCTCACCGCGTGGGGCAGGCGTGAGCCGACGAGAAAGGTGACGGCGTAGATGCCCCAGAAGATCGTGTTGTTCCAGCGCTTCGGGTTGCTCGCGTCGCGCGCGTTCACCAGGGCGACGCCGGCCGCGAGCAACCCCATCAGCCAGTAGACCGCCTCGAGCGTGATCATGTCGCGCGCTCCGCCGAGAGTTGCGCTGCATCGGAATCAGCATCGGCATCGAGCGCCGCGCGACCGCGGTGCTCGGCACGCAGCGCACGGTCCAGCAGCGCGAGTCGCACGAAGTGGATGACGAGCGCCGCGACCGCGGTCGGGATCGCCCAGAGCGCGAGCTGCGTCGGCTCGACGTGGATCCCGTTCTGCTCGAGGAATCCCTTGATCAGCAGGATGGAGCCGACAGCGATGAAGATGTCCTCGCCGAAGAAGACGGCGATGTTGTCGACGCCGGCGGCGTGCGCGCGAATCCGTCGGCGCGTCGCGTCGGGCAGCGCGCCGAACTGATTCTCCGATGCTCCCTCCGCCATCGGCGCCACGAGCGGGCGCACCATCTGCGCATGCCCGCCGAGGGAGGTGAGGCCGAGCGCGGCGGTACTCTGGCGGACGGCGAAGTAGATCATCAGCACGCGCCCCGTCGTGGCGGCGGGGATGCCGGCGATCACCGTGCGTGCGCGCTCCTTGAGTCCCGCCCGCTCCAGCAGCCCGATCACCGGGAGCACGAGCCAGACGATCGCCACGTACCGGCTCTCGATGAACGCCTTGCCGAACGCGGTGACGACGGCGAGCGGACCGAGCCCGCTCGCCAGCCCCGTCGCGAGACCGGCGACGGTCACCACGAGCAGCGGATTCAGTCGCAGCGCGAAGCCGACGACGACGATCAGGATTCCGATCAGCGTGAGCACTGCGTCTCCAGGCGCATGGCGCGGGAATATCCGCGTCGCCGCACGTGCATGGAAGTGCTGCCGCTCACGACGCAGCGCTCGCGTCGCTCACGAGGCGGTGCTCGACGCGGCGCTCACGCGGGTCACATCGCCGCGCTGACCGCCACATTCACCGCGGCAGGCGGGTGCGTCAGCCGGTGGAGAAGAGTGAGTCGATCGAGGCCTGCCGGTTGGGTGCGCTCCGCGACGATGCCCGTGGATCGAAGGCGACCGGTGCGGCGCTCTCGCGCTCTGGAGCGCTCTCGCCCGTGCCTTCGGTGGCGAGCACGAGCAGCCGCGACTCGGTGGCACGCAGCACGCTCTCGGCATAGCGCAGCTGCTGGCTCGTGATGTCCTGGAACTGCAGGTGCATCGTGAGGTCGAACAGGCCATCCGACAGCTGACTGACGAGTGGCACCGCCTCGGGCGGCAGTGCGAGCGTCGCCAGCCGATCCAGCACCTCCATGAGCTGGGTGACACCGTCCATGATCGACGTGGCCGCCGTCTCCGTGGCGCTGGTGACGTCGCGCAGCCGGTCCTCGGTGTGCCGGATCTGCGGCGCGGCCTCGTGGGCGAGCACGGTGCGTTGCGCCGCGAGCTGTTCCGTGGCGGCGTGCAGCCGCCCGGCGACCTGTACGATGTCCAGCGTCTCCAGCGACTCGATGGAATCGAGCGGCGTGAACGGGCTCGCCGGGACGAGGGAGAGTGTGGCGCTCATGCGGCTACCACGCTCAACACCATGTCCACCTTCTCCTTGAGCACCGCCGGAGTGAACGGCTTGACGATGTAGTTGGTGACTCCGGCGCTCACGGCCGCCAGCACGTCCTCGCGCACACCGCGTGTCGTCACCATGATGATCGGCACCCCGGCCGCCTCAGGGCGCGCGCGGAGCGCCTTCACGAAATCGAGTCCGCTCATCACGGGCATATTCCAGTCGGTGAGGACGAGGCCGATGTCGGGGGTGTAGCGCGCGAGCGCCTCCTCTCCGTTCTCGGCCTCGATGATGGTGTAGGTGCCGGACTTCTGGAGGCTGTTCACAACGATGCGGCGCATCGTGGACGAATCGTCGACGACGAGAACCTTCACGGCAGCTCAGGGCAATGGGGGCGATGGACTAGCGGGCTACAGCTTGTGGTGTCGGTGTCGCGCGCGGCCGGCGCCGGGGAGTCGGGCGAAATGTCCCGGGACGACCCCTACGCTTCCCCGATCGCCTCACGCAGCCGCCCGAGCACCCGTTCGATCTGCGCCGTCGACACCGCCCCGACGGACAGCCGGAACCACCCCGTGTCCTCCGTGACGCCGAACGCCTGGAACGGCACCACCGCCATCCCTGCCGCGTGCAGCAGATACGCCCGCACCTCCTCGTCGGTCCGCAGTACCGTTCCATCCGGCATGGTCCGGCCCGTGAGCGCGAATCGCGCGCTCAGATAGATCGCTCCCGCCGGTGCCGTCACCTCCACCGGCAGCCCCTCGTCGCGCATCGCACTCAGGCCGGCGTAAAGCAGATCGAGCCGCTCGCGCAGCCCGCCGACGATCTTCGCCCGAAAGCGCTCCATCGCCCCGGCGTCACTGAGAAACGACGCGACGGCGCCCTGCTCGGCCTTCGGCGCCCAGGCGCCGATGTGGCCAAGGAGCCCGCTCATCGGCCGCGCGAGATCCGGCGGCGCGACGATCCAGCCAACGCGGATGCCAGTGGCCGCGAGCGACTTGGAGATCCCGTCGATGTAGACGGTGTACGGCTCCACCGCGGGACACACCTCGATCGGGTGCACGTGCCGCGTGTCGCCGAAGGTGAGCGTCCAGTAGACCTGATCGTAGAGCAGATACAGCGGGCGTTCGGCGGGCTCGCGCCGCGCATTCTCCTCCACCACGAGCTCGCAGATGTCTCGCAGCGCGTCGGCAGTGAATACCGTGCCCGATGGATTGAGTGGCGAACAGAGCGCGAGCAACCGCGCGCCGCGCACCGCCCCTTCGAGCGACGCGCGCGACGGCAGGAACGACGTGGAGACGTCGCATGCGACGGGCACTCCCACCGCGCCAGACATGTGGACGTAGTGGTTGTTGTTCCACGACGGCGTCGGGTAGACCACGCGGTCTCCCGGATCGACGAGCGCCTGATAGGTGGCGTAGATCCCTGGCCGTGAGCCGCCGGTGACGATCACGGACGCGAGCTCGGGAGTGAATCCCAGCTCCCGCGCGTAGAGCGAACGCACCGCCTCGCGCAGCGCCGGGATGCCGTCCGACGGCGGGTAGTTGGTCTCGCCGCGCTGGAGCGCCGCGACGATGCCGGACTCGAGCTCCGCCGGGATGCGGAACTCCGAGGGCGAGAAGTCGCCGACGGTGAGATTGCAGATGTCGCGGCCGTCAGCCGCGAGCGCCCGAACGTCGGCGGCGATCTTCAGGATCTCCGATCCCACCAGTGAGGCGGCAATCGCGCCCGGACGTGGCGCGGTCGAAAGAGCGAGGACGTCAGCGGTCGTAGTCGGCATGGGGCCAACATATCACATCCACGTGCGTCTCGCCCCGTCGAGCCCGTGAATGCGTTGCATCCGGGAACTAGTTGACCTACGTATCACTACTAGACAGGACGATACAGAGCGCAAATCCCTGGAGAGAAATCATGTCCCGCATCCTTGCTCGTGCCGGCGTTGCCTTGACGGTTGCCCTCGTCGGCGGCCTACTCGTCGGAAAGGCTTCCATCATCCGTGCCGAGAGCGCCGCCGTCGCGCTGCCGAGCCCGACCGTGGATGTGGCACCCACCGTGAGCGCCGATCAGACCGCCGTCTTTGCCGGCGGCTGCTTCTGGGGCGTGCAGGCGGTCTTCCAACATGTGAAGGGAGTCAAGTCGGTCGTGTCCGGCTACGCGGGCGGTACGCGGAAGAACCCGGGCTACGAGGACGTGAGCACGGGTGAGACGGGGCACGCCGAGTCGGTGCAGGTCACCTACGATCCGGCCCAGGTCTCGTATGGTCAGCTGCTGCAGGTCTTCTTCTCGGTGGCGCACAACCCGACGGAGCTCAACTACTCCGGCCCGGATCACGGCACGCAGTATCGCTCGGCGATCTTCTACACGACGCCGGAGCAGAAGGCGACGACGGAAGCGTACATCGCCCAGCTCACGAAGGCACATGCGTACAAGGACAAGATCGTCACCCAGGTAGCGCCGCTCGACAAGTTCTATCAGGCGGAGGACTACCACCAGAACTACTTCGCGCTGCACCCGACCCAGCCGTACATCGTGATCAACGACAAGCCGAAGGTGGAGGCGCTCAGGACGCAGCTGCCGACGCTGTACAGCGAAAAGATGGCGGCTACGCGGTAGGCTCGCGGCCACACGTGCTTTGGGGCCTGAACTGCCAACAGCTTTCACCGCGGAGGACGCAGAGGGGCGGAGGAACGCAGAGGACTGCACTTGAATGGGATTGCCGAGGGAAGACTCGTGCGCTGGCGGAAGAGGATCGGCCCTGCAACTTCAAATAGCAATCGCACGGTCTGCTCATGGATCCCGGCTCTTCGTCAGTCCCTGGCAGTCCTCTGCGTTCCTCCGCCCCTCTGCGTCCTCCGCGGTGAAAGCTGTTGCAGTGGAAGCAGTTCCAGTGACGCAGTTCCAGTGAAGCAGCGACTCAAGACCGGAACAGATAACTGAACTTGGCGAAGAAGCCGTCGCCCACCCGCCGTAGCTGCCTGAGCGCGAGCGCATCGGGCTCCGTCAGGCTGTTGCCGTAGCCGAGGAATACCACCGTGCCTGGCGACGGCTGGTACGAGAAGAGCCCGTCCACCCGCAGCCCGTTGCTCGCCGTCGCTGACGCGGCGCGGTAGCTCCCCGGCGCGCCGAGCAGCAGGGGCGCGCCGGTGCGGTAGTCGAGGAGTGCCTCGCGCGAGCGGGCGTCGTACTGCCCCACGAGCCGCACGAAGATCGGCCGACTCACCTGATACTCCGTCTTGAGTCGCGGGATGCGTGCCCTGGCGACGCGCGCGCCGTCGCTCTCGCGCACCAGGCTGCTCGACAGGTACGACGCCGCGACGCGCAGCTGCCGCGTCGGCCGCCAGTCCAGCGTGGCCGTCGCATCGCGGCGCTGCACGAGATCCGTCTCGAGGAAGTCGACGTCGCTGCCGCCCTGCACGGTCAGGCTTGCGGCGAAGTGCTGGTACTGCGGCGTCGTGATCGCGCCGCGGAGCGCGAGCGTGGACTGGCGACCCGGCACCAGGAACGCGGATGTGTCGCGCACGCCGCGCACCGCGTAGCCGGCGTACGCCGCGGGGTCGAACGCGACGGTGGCGGCGAGCGGCGTCACAGTGAGCTGCCATCCGCCGCGAAAGGTGAAGTTGTTCTCGATCGACGCGTGGTCCTCCAGCACGGAGCGGGCGCGGAAGAAGTCGCGGTAGCTCCAGTAGCCGTCGAGGTTGATGCGCGTCGTGAAGTTCTCGAGCGCAGCGCCCGGTGCGCCGTATCGCGTGAAACGGTTCGAGATCGATGGTCGCACGTACCCGGTGCGCGCCACGAAGCCGCTGCCCGCCACGAAGTTCTCGTCGATTCCCGTGAGCACGTAATGGAAACCGTAGTTGCGCCCCGTGCGGTCGACGATGGCTTCCCAGAGCGGCGCCGCGCGCGTCGCGCCGGCGTGCCGCGTCTGGCTCCCCACCGCCTGGAATTGCGCGAAGTACAACTTGCGGAAGAGTACGCGCGCATCGGCACCCAGCACGCGGTTGACGTCGCCGCCATCCTCACGGTCCGTGTACACGAGGCCAAGGGTGGCGCGGCCGCCGCTGACGTCGCGACGCAGCCGCGCGATCATGGAGACTGGTGCCTTCGCGCCGCTCATCGAGGCGCTGCGCGAGTCCTCCGCGACGAGCAGAGCGACGTCGGTGCCGGCGAGTGTGCCGGTGAGCTTCGCCGCGCCGATCGGCTGCGCGATGCGACGCGTGTAGACAAGGCGGTTCGGCACATCGAACTGCTCGATGCCGTCGATGAAGAAGGGACGCTTCTCGGCGAAGAAGAGCGCGAAGCGCGGATCGGTCGCGATCTGCGCCGCATCCGCCTCCACCTGCGAGAAATCCGGGTGGACGGTGCCGTTGAGCGTGAGGCTGCTGCTCACGTCGAGCTTCACGTTGCCGCCGAGGTCCTGCGCGCGCTGATAGCGCCAGTCGAGGGGCGACGCGGCCGGTGCGCCTGTGGCCCTCGCGGTGAGCTCCGGGTTCAGCAGGAGCACGCGGCCGCGGCGCAGCCCCTCCAGCCCTGTGAGCGTGCCCGACTGTCGCAGAAACGATGCGCTCGCTCGTCGCACCGGCGTCCACGTCTCGGTGTAGCCGGAGTGCTGCACGGTACGGATCACGTTGACGCCCCAGTGCTGCACCGCACCGCTCGGATAGCGAAGCGCCGAGAACGGGATGCGCAGCTCCACTTCGTATCCGTAGTCCGTGACGTGACCGCTGGACGCGTAGATGAAATCGGACGACAGGTCGAGCTGTCCTGGCGTGCCACCGGCCGAGCCGGCGCCGCTCCCCTCGCTCCGGATGCCGTCGCCCTGGATGCCGAGCGGGTTGACGCCGAAGACGAACGCGCGGTGCTTGTCGTCGAACGTGTCGAGCAGGAGCTGCACGTTGTCGTCGCCGCTGATTCGGTCGCGGTCGGCGAGTGTCGCGTGCACGGTGGTGCGTGGGTCGCCGTGCGGTTCGTAGGCACGGATGCCGACGTAGAGCGCCGTGGCCGAGTGCCAGAGGAGCACTTCGGTCGAGTCGGGCGCCGCCACACCGTCGACCGGTTGGTAGAGCGAGAAGCCGGTGAGCACCGCCGCGCTCGCCCACTGCGGCTCATCGAGGCGTCCGTCCACCCGAACCGACTCGTCAGCGAGCGTCGGTGCCTGCACGGCGGTGCTGCCCTGGCGGGCGTGGTAGACGGGCCCGCGTGCCGGGGGAGTCGCGGCGGCGAGCTGCAGGAGGAGTAGGGCGAGCATGGAAGGGCGGTCGGCGGAATGCGCCGGCGAGGAGGGGCGTGGCGCGCCGCGGGTAATCTAGCGCAGGCGGGCGATCGCTCGCATTTTCTCGCTTGGTCCCGCAGTATCCCGCAGCATCTCGAAGCATCCAGCCGGAAAGCATGTGTAACCGGGCTCGCGGAGCGCTCGTAATGTAGGAGTGATTCGTGCGGATCCGGCGACACAGCCATCCGCCGTCCCGTTTCCCATGCTCTGTCCGGCGCATCAGGCGCGCCTCTTCATATGACCGGAATCAAGCGTTCGACCGCCGTACCGCTGTCGCTCGTTCCTGCGCTGGCCTCGCTCGTCGCGTGCGGCCCGTCCGCGCCGGCTGTGGCGGCCGGCGCGGACCCGTGCCTGCCGCAGACCTATCAGCAGGCTGTCTGCGAGACCGCCGTGGCGAATCGCGGCTACTACTATGGCGGCGCCTGGTATCCGCACGTCTACAGCCACCCGGCGCTCTTCTACTACAACGGCTACTCGGGCTACGTGGGCTCGGGCGGACGCGTGCGCGCCATCTCGCCCGGCAACTACTCGCCCTCGTTCAGCGGCTCGTCGGCCGGTCGGTCGAGCGTGGTGCGCGGAGGCTTCGGCGCGATCGGCGGCTCGCGCGGCTTCTCGGGGAGCTGAAGAGTCCTCGTGGAAAGAATCAAGAGTGTGCCGCGCCCCGACTGGCAGGAGGTCGTCGAGGCGCGCGGCCTGAAGTGGCACACCGGCGAGACTCCGTACTGGTGTGAGGACGCCTACTACCGGTTCACCGCCGAGCAGATCGACACGATCGAGCGCGCGACGAACGAGCTGCACGAGCGCTGCCTCGAGGCCGTGCAGCTCGTGATCGACGAGAAGCGCTACGACGAGCTCAAGATCCCGGCGCACGCCATCCCGATGATCGAGCGAAGCTGGGAGCAGGAGCCGCCGAGCGTGTACGGACGGTTCGATCTCGCGTACGATGGCAAATCGCCGCCGAAGATGCTCGAGTACAACGCCGACACGCCGACCTCGCTGCTCGAAGCGTCCGTCATCCAGTGGGACTGGCTGCAGGCGATGCATCCCGGCGCCGATCAGTTCAACTCCCTTCACGAGCGCCTCGTCGCCTACTGGCAGAGTGTCAGCGGTGATCTGGCGAGCAGTGGCGCGCTCGGCCCCATCGTGCATTTCGCGTCGGTGGACGATCTCGAAGATGGGATGACGGCCGCCTACCTCGCCGACACCGCCGTGCAGGCCGGCCTGCAGGTGAAGCTCCTCGCGATGGATCGCATTGGCTGGGATCCACAGCGGCGCGAGCTGTGCGACCTGGAGGACGTGCGCATCGACACGCTGTTCAAGCTGTATCCGTGGGAGTGGCTCGTGCACGAACCGTTCGCCGCGCACCTGCGCGTTGCGAAGACGTTGGTGGTCGAGCCGGCGTGGAAGATGGTACTGTCGAACAAGGGAATCCTCCCGATTCTGTGGGAGATGTTTCCCGGCCACGGCAATCTGCTCCCCGCCTACTTCGACGAGCCGAACGGGATGTTCGAGTACGTGAAGAAGCCGCTCTTCTCACGCGAGGGGGCGAACGTCACGGTGCACACGATGAAGGAGCACGTGGAGTCGCAGGGCGAGTACGGCGCGGAAGGCTACGTGTTCCAGGAGCTCGCGCCGATCCCGGAGATCGACGGCAAGCGGCCGGTGATCGGGAGCTGGATCGTGGGGCAGGAAGCGGGCGGCATGGGGATTCGAGAGTCGGACGGCTGGGTCACGGGGAACACGTCGCGGTTCGTGCCGCACATGTTTCGGTGAGCCGTACTCGGACCACTGCTTTGCCGTCGAAACTGCCACTGCGGTACACGGGTAACTACGTAGGACTCGGTACTCGGACTCGCATAAAGGCCCCTGGAATGCGGGGCCGTGTGTGGACGATTGCGGTGCGGCGTTTCGCGCGTGCCTGAGGGTGAATGCGGTCGGTGCGTGGCGACTCGCTGGTGCCACGGCTGTCTCGACGGCTCGGCGCGAGCTCACGGCGACAGCCAATCGCTGATCAGTGGTTCTCGCGCGACGACGTCGTTGCCCCGCCATAGTGTTCCGCGAGCAGCGAGTCGACGGCGCCGAGCGTGGAGAGGGCGGCGCTGTTCACCGACAGAGCGGTGAGGTGGTCGCGCAGGCTCGGTGCGGCGGCGGCGGACGGTGTGTAGCGGTCGCCCGACGTCGCCTGGCGGAGGCGCGGGCCAGGCGCGGGCGTCGTCGCGATGGGAGGCGCGGGTGATGCGATCGGCGCAACCGGTGCGATCGAAACCATTCGCGCCGCTGACCCGGAAAGCGCGGCGGCACGCGCGTGGAGCGAGAGCGTGGGAGCGATGCTGCGAATGGAATCGGTCATCGGTGGCTCCTCGGTGTCCGTCGTCGAACAGGGCGGGTCAGGGCGGCGGCATGCATTCTGCGCGCGCCCGTGCCTGGATCGACGCCCAGGGGTGACGCGAGTCACGAAGCCGATGTGAGCTGTCGCAGCTTGTCCCGAATACGGCTCGGCAAGCGACGAGTCGTCCTCTGGGCAGGACGGCGAGCGGAGCGGACTTGGCCGGAAAGTCGCTGAAATAAACATCTGGCGCGATTACGGGCGGTCATATAGACTCTGCGACTGCCAGTTCTGGACTCTGCAGCTTTCCGCATGCAGATTCTGAGACCACCTTCGGTGGCGCGCATGTCGCGACCCGGGGCATGAGGGAGAGCGTCGCGAGCGATGGGGCTCGTGGGACGGGAGCAGTATCGAGTCTGTGCATGACGATGCATGACCGCCGCGACGATGTGGCGTGCACTCTTGCGATGCGGCTGCCTGGCCGCACGCGTCTGACCGCTCCTGGAGAACCCATCGATGTCGCGTACCACCCCTGCCGTTCGTCGTCTCGCCACCGGCGCGCTCGCCGCGCTGACGCTCTCCGCCTGCGCCGACTCCAAGTCTGCGTCCTCCGCCTCCAACATCGTGGCGCCGGATGCGCCATCGCTGAATGTGCAGGAGTTCAACTCGCCGCGGCACGTGTTCCACACGAAGGACTTCTACGCGAGTTCGAACAGCCAGCGGCCGAACGCCACCGGCATCTCGTATCATGGCGGCACCGTCATCGCCGGACCCGCGGTGACGAAGGTGGTGTCGATCTATTGGGGAACAGGCACGATCTACGCTGGGCAGGCAAGCGGCACCGGCACCGGTGCGGCGGATCCGACTCTGATCGGCTCCTTCCTGCGCAGCCTCGGCGGCTCGCCGTACTTCAACATCAACTCGACGTACTACGACGCGTCGGGTAGCAAGGTGCTCAATTCGGTCCAGTACACATCCTTCTGGACAACTGGTTCGACGTGTGCGGCACCTTCGGCCAGCCCGACAGACGCCAACATGGTCGCGCTGATCCAGTGCGGTCTCAATGCCGGAGTGATCACCTACGATCCGAACACTGTCTACGCCATCTTCACGGCTAGCGGCATCAACCTCGGCGGCGGCTTCGGATCGCAGTACTGCGCCTACCACACGCATGGTGCCACCTCGCAGGGCAACGTCTACTACGCAGCAATGCCCTACAACCAGCAGTATCCGAGCGGCTGCACCTCGCAGTACGCCTCGCCGAACGCCGACGTCGCCGCCAACTCCGAGGTCAATACGCTCGCGCACGAGATCGAGGAGACCACGACCGACGCGATGGGTAATGCCTGGTACGACAGCCGCGGCTACGAGAACGCCGACAAGTGCGCGTGGACGTGGGGCACGGTGCAGACCGCAGCGAACGGCGGGAAGTTCAACATGACCCTGAAGGACGGCAAGTCGTACCTCGTGCAGCAGAACTGGGTGAACGCCGGCTCGGGCGGCTGCACGCTTTCGTTCTGACCGCAGTCTGAATCTGCATACAGGCTGTCGTACATGGATCTTCAGCGGGGCCCGGCGATCGCCGGGCCCCGCTGTCACTCTCCCCCCGTGTCGGTCACCATGCGATCTGCCGCACTGCTCTTCGTCATGCTTCTGGTGCCGCCGCATCTGGTGTCGGCACAGTCGCACTCGGCCGCGCCACGTAATGGCGCTTACCATCGCGCCTCCTGCGACCGCGTCGCCACGTCGTCGTTCACATTCGGACGCACGGGCGGCAACATCCGCCCGGATGGCTTTCAGCTGGACGTGGACGGCACCCTGTCGCGCCTCACCCCTGGCGCGCCTGCCACACGCATCGGCACTGTGCCGCGCGATGCCGTGCGAGCGATTGCGCGACTCGCCTGGACCAACGGCTTCGCCGCGCTGCCCTCATCGCCCACTCATCCCACGCGAAACCCGGACGCGGCGCGTGAGTTCGTCGACGTGCGATCCACCTGCGCATCGCGCCACGTGGAGTACGCAGCAGGGGAAGAAGCGCCGGCGTTCCGCGAAGTGCGCTCCCTGCTCGATCTCACGGTCGCACGCGCACGATGACCGAACCCGCCGCCGCCGCCGCCGCGCCAGATCCAGCTGTGGCGCCCCCACCACGAGAGGTGTGGTCTCTTTGCAACTGTTCCTTCTGATGAACTGAACCGCCCCGGGTTTGTCGGAGACTCAGGTGGTTGAGTGCTCCAGCAGC
Organism: Gemmatimonadota bacterium; assembly: GCA_043754875.1. GTDB lineage: Bacteria > Gemmatimonadota > Gemmatimonadetes > Gemmatimonadales > Gemmatimonadaceae > AG11. The sequence goes on along the minus strand of JAYUTY010000280.1, from coordinate 719 downwards.
ATCGGTGCTGCGGTGCGTCGCTCAAATTGTAGCTCATACTCCGCTGGGGGTAGGTAGCCCAGCGGTTCCAGCAGGCGGCAGGTGTTGAACCACGCCACCCATTCCAGCGTCGCGTATTCTACGTCGTCGAGGCTGCGCCAAGGTCCGGCATGGCGAATGACCTCCGTCTTGAACAGGCCGATCACGGACTCGGCGAGCGCGTTGTCGTACGCATCGCCACGGCTCCCGACCGAGGCCTCGATGCCGGCAGCGGCGAGGCGCTCCGTGTACCGAATGGAGAGATATTGCGATCACACTGATCGAATCTCCTGCCTTCCACATCTCCCAGACCTGCTGCCGTTTCGCTGAGGGCAGTCCTGGACGACCGATCTTGGCCATGCGACACCGCCGTGGAATCAACGATGGTGTTGCACTGACCTATTGAGTCAACCGCAGACATTGACGCAGAATGGACTGACGGTCACAGGCACGAACACCAACGACCAGAACTTCTCGTCGCCCACGTCGACGCAGAACGGTAACGCATCACTCGCCCTGACCCTGCTCGGGCCCACGACGGCCACGCCAGAGCCGGCGAGTCTCGTGCTCCTCGGCACCGGGCTCGTTGGATTGTTCGGCGTCGCGCGCCGCGTGCGACGTGCGTAGCTGGTAGCAGTTGGCCGCATGACAGCCGCTTCGCGGCATCTAGCAGGAGACGACGGGGCTCGGCCATCATGGCC
>JAYUTY010000279.1:0-1553 GCA_043754875.1 Gemmatimonadota bacterium | reverse complement strand
CGCCGACGCCGTTGGTCCACGCATCGGGGATCGCCGCGGCGCGCGCGGCGAGGAGCGCGGTGAGCGTCGCCTCGGTGCCGCCGCTCGTGAGCGTCCCGCCCGCATCCGCGCCGAAGCCGGCGAGGTCGCACATCCAACGCACGACCTGATGCTCGAGCGCGGTGGCCGACGGCGACATCTCGGCCACGGCGACGGACTGGTTGAGCGCGGCGGTGAGCGACTCGGTCCAGATCGCGGCGGGCAGCGGCGCGGAGACCTGGTGGCCGGCGTAGCGCGGATGGTAGAACCGATTCACGTCGGTCATGACATCGTCGCGCAGCCGAGCGGCAACGGCGGCGAGCGGCGCGCCGGTGCGCGGGATCGGCTCGGCGAAACGAGCCGCGAGCTCGGCGTTGGAGTGCGGAGTGCTGACCGGACCGTCGGCGGTGCGCGTCTCGGCGAGATACGCGACGGCGAGCGAGGTGAAGTGCATGGCCGCTTCGGGCGTCATGTCCTCCTCGAGCTCGGCGAGGATCCTGGAGTGAGGGCTCATGGATGAAAGCTATTGCCCGATCCCAAGACCGTGACTGATTACTGCGTCGTAAGGCCGTGACTGGTTACTGCCGACTGAAAACTGTTAGCTCGTGTCGTCGTTGCCGGAAGGCAATTGGGCGCAGTGAAGCCTGGATGCACTACTGGAAACTGTTGGTACTGGTAACCAGCAGGAACAGTTCTGAGTACTGCACCCACGCCATGCTCCACCCGGTCTGATGTCGGGCAACTACGACACGAGCTAACAGTTTTCAGTCGGCAGTAGCCGGTTTCCCTGCCACCGCTCCCGTCAGGGGGAGAGTGACCAGTCGCCGCGATTCACCAGTATCCTTCGTCAGGTGAGCCTCGATTTGGCCGATGATCACCGGCTCATCGAACCGCTCGGTCAGCAGCCGCGCGAGCACCTCTCGTGGCAGCTCACGATACAGGCTCAGCGTCACATGCGGCGTGAAGAAGAATCGTGGCGCCGCCGCGCGCAGCCCCGACGCGAGGATCCGCTCGTGAAGCGCGCGCAGCGGACCGTGCGGATTGAGCGGCAGCACGACGATCTCCGTCTGCATGAATCGTGTGGGGCGGCCGAAGAGCAGTGAGATCGGCGCCGTGCTCGCCGCCACTGGAGCAAGCGCCGCCTCCAGCTCGGCCACCGACGTATCGGCCACGATCGGCCCCATGCCCGACGAGCCGGCGAGCGTCACATGCGGGCGGCCGAGCTTGAGCAGGCGCGGATCGAATTCCGTCTGCAGTGCGGTGATGCGGTCGCCGACCGGGCCGAGGATCGGCGCGATGATGAAGATCCCGCTCTTCGCGCGCGAGGCCATCGGGTCAGCGGTGCGCGATGTGCTGCGCAAATCCGCGCATCACCGCGTGCCGCGATTGAATGCGACGTCGGGGAGCAGCGACCAGTGCAGACTCCGCCCGCCGGCTTCGTTCGGCACGAGGGAGCCGCTCAGCAGCCAGCGATCCAGCTTGTTGCCCGGATGTGCATCGTGGTAGCGCACCACCTTGAGGCCGGCGAAGGTGCC
>JAYUTY010000278.1:0-4788 GCA_043754875.1 Gemmatimonadota bacterium | reverse complement strand
CGCTACCCCGGCTTTCTGAACGGATCCGGGACGGTGCTGGTGGGAGAGAGCACGGTGGAGGCATTCACCGAGGCGACGAGCCTGCGCAACCAGCTGCTGCTGGTGTCGATCATCGTCGCGGCGATCGTGGGCTGGCTCGCGTTCACCTACTCGCGCCGCATCGCCGACCCGCTGGTGGCCGCGGCGGACGTGGCCGAGAAGCTGGCGATGGGCGACACGCGCGTGAAGCTGACCGGCACGACGGGAATGGACGAGGCGGGACGACTCAACCGCGCGCTCGGCGGCCTGCTCGGGTACATGCAGGAGCTGACGCGCGCCGCCGAGAAGGTCGGAGCGGGCGACATGGCGATCGAGCTGACACCAAAGAGCGAGCACGATGCGCTGTCGACAGCGTTCTGCACAGTGGCGCGAGTGAACGCGGCGCTGCTGGCGGAGCTCGGACGGATCACGCAGAGCGCGGCCGAGGGTCATCTCGCGGACCGCGCCGCCGCGGAGCAGTTCACCGGCGGCTATCGCCGGCTGGTGGAAGGGGTGAACCACACTCTCGACGCGGTGATCGCGCCCGTGAACGAGGCGTCGGAGGTGCTGGACCGCCTGGCCGCGCGTGACCTCAGGGCTCGCGTGACGGGTGAGTACCGTGGCGATCACGCACGAATCAAGAATGCGCTCAACAAGGCTGCGGAGAATCTGGACAACGCGCTGACGGAGGTGCTCGCGACATCCGAGCAGGTGACGGGCGCGTCGCGTCAGATCGGGAGTGGGAGCCAGTCGCTGGCGATGCGGGCAGGCGAGCAGGCAGAGGCGCTCGACAAGATTTCCAGCAGCGTGGAAGAGCTGAGCGGGATGACGCGTCGCAACGCGGACAGCGCGCAGGAAGTGACGACGCTCACGACCGCTGCGCGGCAGAGTGCCGAGCAGGGTGGCGAGAGCATGTCGCGACTGAGCACGGCGATCGACCGGATCAAGGCGAGCAGTGACGCGACGGCAAAGATCGTGAAGACGATCGACGAGATCGCGTTCCAGACGAATCTCCTCGCACTGAACGCTGCGGTGGAAGCGGCACGGGCCGGCGACGCGGGGAAGGGGTTCGCGGTGGTGGCCGACGAGGTGCGCAACCTGGCGATGCGCAGCGCCGAGGCGGCGAAGAGCACGTCGGCGCTGATCGAGGAGGCGGTGCAGAACGCCAACGGCGGCGTTTCGATCAACAAGGAAGTGCTCTCGCAGCTGCACGACATCACGTCACGGGTGACGCAGGTTGGCGACGTGATGCGCGAGATCGCGGCCGCGAGCGACCAGCAGCGTCGCGGCGCGGAGGAGATCAGCTCGGCGGTGAAGCAGATGAACGCCGTGACGCAGGAAGTCGCGTCACGCTCCGAGGAGTCGGCGAGTGCTGCCGAGGAGCTGGGCGGGCAGGCCGAGGGGCTGCGCGAGATGGTCGAGAAGTTCGAACTGTCGAAGCGGCATGTGGCGCCGGTTCGCGCGGAGAGCGTCGTGGCGAGAAAGAGCAATGGCAATGGCAACGGCAACGGCCACGGCAACGGCCACGGCAGGAAGGTGCAGCTGTCGCGCGTGGCGGTGCTCGACGAGTTCTGACCCAGCGTCGTATGGCGATGGTGAGAGACAGGCGGCTGACGAGATCAGCCGCCTGTCTCTTTCGTTGGTGATGGCAACTCGGGATCGAGCGGATCGGAGTCGACATCGCGGGCCATGCCGCTGCGGCGCACGAAGACGATGGCGAGGGCGAGGAGGAGTGCCCAGAGGCAGATCGTCAGCTCGCTCTGAACGAGGGCGCGAAGCGACATGCTGGGCCAGTCATGGAAGTCGGCGCGGGCCGTGCCCTCGGGCTCGCGGCGAAGAGCAATGAGTGCCAGGCTCGTGACCATCTCGCCTGCAACCTCGACGAGGGCGAAGAGCGGCGCGCGCCAGCCCCACGAGCGAACAGGATAGTTGGCGAGGTGCGCCGTCGTCATGCCGACGAGAACGAGGGCGCCGAGCACGAGGGCGCCGCCGTAGTAGATCCAGCTCGCGCGGCCGACGGTGAAGGTGAGGGCGCGGAGGATGCGAAGCACCACGCCGGCGAGGAGGGCCATCTCCACGAGCGAGAGCGAGAGACGCCGGAAGGCCGGGGGCTCTTCGAGGCGCCACTCGATCGTCTGCCGCGGAAAGTAGGAGGGCATCGCTCAGGCAGGGGTTCGGGTGGGGCGCTCGCCGGGAACGTACGGTGCGCCGCGCAGAACGGCGATCAGCGCCTCCTCGATCTTGTCGAACGAGAAGGGCTTGGAGAGCACGGGCTGCCGAGTGCTGCTGAGACGACTCGGGGAAGTGACGACGTCTCCGGTGATGAACACCGTGCGGGTGGCGAGGCCGGGCCGCTCGAGGCGAAGCTGCTCGTGAAAGGCGTAGCCATCCATGCCGGGCATGCGCAGGTCGCAGAGGACGGCATCCACTCCGCTGTGGCGCACAACGTCGAGCCCCGCAGCGCCATCAGTGGCGACGATCACGGTGAAGCCGCGCAGCGCGCCGAACGCCTCCATGCTGACACGAAGCGTGGGCTCGTCGTCGACGAAGAGGAGCTTGATGCCGGCGAGCGGCGAGCGCAGCGTGAAGGACGCGACGTCGCTGCTTCCGTCCATCACGGTTGGAGGAACATCGCTCGCGGGCAGCGAGACGCGGAACGAGGTGCCGCGCGCGCTCGTCTCGAGCACCTCGATGGTGCCGCCATGTGCAGTGACGATGCCGTAGCTGACGCTGAGACCGAGCCCTGTTCCCTCTCCCTCGCGCTTGGTGGTGAAGAAGGGCTCGAAGATGTGGGCGCGCACAGCGGGCGAGATGCCGGTCCCGCGATCGGCGATCTCGAGGCGGACCGCGCCATCGTGCGCGTAGCTGCGGATCGTCAGCTCGCCCCCGCCCTGCCCCGCCATCGCCTGGACGGCGTTGGTGAACAGGTTGAGGCAGACCTGCTGCAGCTGGCGGGCGTCGCCGATCACGGCGGGAAGGTCGTCCGAGAGATTGGTGACGACCTGGACGGACGCCTCACGAAGCTGATACTGGCGCAGGCGGAGGGTGCGCGTGACGACGCCATTGATGTCCAGGGCAACGCGCTGGGTGTCGCTGCGGCGGGCGAAGGCGAGCAGGTCCTTGACGACCTGGCTCGCTCGCAGCGTCTCGGCACGGATGACCTCGATGGACTCGCGCTGCGTCGGCGAGAGATCGTCGTCGCGCAGCAGGAGCTGGGAGAAGGCGCTGATGCTGCCGAGCGGGTTGTTGACCTCGTGGGCAACGCCGGCGACCAGCTCGCCCACGGCGGCGAGTCGGTCGGCTTCCATGAGCCGCACGCGCATCTCGCGCTCGTGCGTCATGTCGCGCCCGATGAGGAGCACGCTCGGTGGATCGGCTTCCGGGAGTCGGCTCGCGGCGATGGAGACGACGCGGGTGCGACCGTCCGGGAGCGCGACCTGCACGTCCGTCCGGGCGGGAGCGCCAGTGGACGCGGCAAGGAGCACTTCGTCGAGGGCAGCGCGGTCCGCGTCGACGAGCAGCTCGACGAGCGTGCGCCCGACGAGGTGGTGCGCCTCGAGGCCGAAGACGTCGCGCACGGCGTCGTTCGCCTCGCGAATGCGACCCGTGGTGAGGAGCACGGTGAGCACCGCGTCCGGCGCGGCGCGGAACAGCGTGCGGAAGCGCCATTCCGCCTGCTTCATCGACTCGAACAGCTCGGCGTTGGCGAGGGCCACGGAGAGGAGATCCGCCATGGCTTCCACGCGCTCGAGCTCGAGCGGCGAGAAGGTACGCACGCTGTCGGTCGCGATCGCGACGGCGCCGATCCGCTCGCCGCGACGCTGGATGGGGATGAGCGCCATGCCACGGACGGGGCGCTCAGGGCGCTCATACCAGAGTGAGTGGATGGCGTCGCGATGCAGGAGCACATCGGCGACGCTCCACGTGCTGCCACTCCGGACGACGCTGCCCATGACGGAGCCGGCGAGTGGCACTTCGCTGCCGGACAGTGCGGCGAGGGAACCGCTGGCGGCGGCGATCTGCACGTTGCCGTCGAGTGACACGAGGCCGAGGGCGGCGCCGTCGGCCTGGGCGACATCGGCAGCGGCCTCGAGGAAGCGATCGAGCACGCGGCGGGGCTCGAGCTCCAGCGTGATCTGCTGTCCGAGCCACCACATGCGGTGAAGAACGCGCTGGGCGTCGTCCAGCTCGAGCGTGCGCTGGACGACGCGGCGCTCGAGGCTGGCCTTGAGCTGCTGATCCTCGGAGATCCGTGTCTGCAGGACGCCGGCGGCGGCGCGCTTCGTGTGGCGCGCGAAGCCGTGGTAGAGCGCGGCACCGAGGGCCGCGCCGGCGAGCAGGGTGCAGACGAACGTCAGCATGCGCCGGGCGCGGGCGAGGTAGCGCTCGTCAGTGGATGCGAGTCCCGATCCGTCCCCACCGAATGTCGGTCAGGAAGGGGAGCGGGCGGTCCGTCTCCTCGCCGCTCCGATAGGAGTAGTAGACGAAGATGGGGCGGCCGCGGATGTTGTCACGCGGGACGATGCCCCAGTAGCGACTGTCCTTCGATTCGTAGCGGTTGTCGCCCATCATGAAGTAGTGGGTCGCCGGGATGACCAGCGGTCCCCATTCGTCGTGCGCCGGCTGCGCCGGTGCGGCACCGAAGCGTGACTGCTTCAACTCGATCCGGTGCTGCCAGTCGAAGAGCGGGTCGACGTCGCCCGGCTGCCCCGAGGTGGGCGAGGGGCGGCTGGCGGCGGCGAAGCCCTGCCGCTGGGCGATGCCGTTCAC
>JAYUTY010000277.1:0-1560 GCA_043754875.1 Gemmatimonadota bacterium | reverse complement strand
CGCCGGATGCATGGCGCCGAATTGCTCATGCAGATTCTCGTGTGGTCGTCGCTGTCCGCGGCCGTGACCGCGGTTGCCGGCGTGCTCGCCCTGATGGCCCTCCGCCCGGTTCTCGAGACGCGACACGTGAGCTTTCATCCCAACGACATCGTGCGGCGTGGTCGCGCCGCGAGCGTGATCGTGACGGGGGTCCTGCTGTTCCTGATGGGCGGCTTCTTCCGCAATCAGGTCCTCAACCACGCCTCGTACGAGCTCCAGTCGAAGAGCAACCGGCTCCGGGAGCTTCCGCTGCCTGCGCCGCGCGGCGTGATCTTCGATCGCCACAACAAGGTGATCGCCGACAACGTGATCGGATATTCGGTCTCGGTGCTGGCGATGAAGGAGGATACGCTGCGCGCCGTGCTGCAGCGGCTCACCGGCACCATCAGCATCACCCCCGCCCAGATCGAGCAGTCGCTCCGTCGATTCCGTCGCGCGCCCGCCCGGCCCACGGTGATCATTCCCGATGCGTCGTTCGACGTGGTGAGCGTGCTCGAGGAGCATCGGGCTCAGTTTCCCGGACTCATCATCCAGAGCGCGCCGCGACGGTTCTATCCGGACGGTCCGGCTGTGGCTTCGTTCGTGGGCTACGTGGGCGAGGTGAGCGAAACCGAACTCGCCCAAGCCACGTTCGCCGACTACAAGGCGGGGCAGCAAGTGGGGAAGCAGGGGCTCGAGAAGCAGTACGAGTCGCTACTCCGCGGCAAGGAAGGAAGTCAGTTCGTGGAAGTCGATGCGCGCGGTCGCATCGTGCGGAACTCCGGCGCGCAGCAGGACCAGATTCCTGAAGCCGGTCCCGATCTTCACACCAACATCGACCTTGATCTCCAGAAGTTTGTCGCCGGCATCTTCGGGGACTCCCTGCAGGGTGGCGCCGTGGCGCTGGATCCGCAGACCGGCGGCGTGCTCGCGCTGTACAGCGCGCCCAGCTACGACGGCAACCGATTCATCGGCGGCGTGTCTGCGCAGTATTACGATTCCCTTCGCACCGACGAGCGCCGCCCGCTGTACAACAAGGCGCTCCAGGGTACATATCCGCCTGGCTCCACCTGGAAGCTGGCTACCACCGCGATCGGTCTCGAGACCGGTACCGTGAAGATGACCGACAAGATGCCCATTCCGTGCACGGGCGGCATGCAGTTCGGTTCGCGTTATTTCCGGTGCTGGAAGCCGGAGGGCCATGGCTTCCTCGACCTCAAGGGCGCCATCGCCAAGTCCTGCGACGTCTACTTCTACCAGCTTGGCCTGCGGCTCGGTATCGCGCGACTCGTGGCGGGCGGCGTGTCCATCGGCTTCGACAAGAAGGCAGGCATCGACCTGCCGGAAGAGCTGAGGCCCCGGTTCCCGAAGACGACCGAGTACTTCGACAACAAGTACGGCAAGGGCCGCTGGAACAACTCGCTCGTGCTGAGCATGGCCATCGGCCAGGGAGACAACTCCCAGACCATCCTCAACATGGCAAAGTTCTACACGGCGCTGGGAACTGACGGCAAGGCGGCGAAGCCACAGATCAAGACGGGA
>JAYUTY010000276.1:0-4804 GCA_043754875.1 Gemmatimonadota bacterium | reverse complement strand
CCATGGTGCGCGACGGCTATCTCTGGAACTCGGGGATCTTCGTCTGGCGCGCCGGCGACTTTCTCGACGAGGTCACGGCCCTCACGCCCGAGGTCGCGCCGCATCTCGCGGCGCACCCCGACGATCTGAACGCCTTCTTCCGCGCGGTCACGACGGGGATCTCCGTGGACGTCGGTGTGCTGGAACGCAGCGCGCGGGTGCTCGTGTTGCCGGGCGACTTCGGTTGGGACGACGTGGGGACGTGGGCGTCCTTGGCCCGCGTTCGTGAATGCGATAGCAATGGCAATGCGACGAACGGCGTCGTCCACGCGCTCGAGTCGACCGGAAATGTGGTGCATGCCGAGGGGAACGCCGTGGTGCTGTACGGGGTACGCGATCTGGTCGTCGTGTCGCGACACGGGTTGACGCTCGTGACGACGATCGACAAGGCGTCCGACCTCAAGACGCTGATCGAATCGCTGCCCGCCACCGTTCGCGACGCCACATGAGCACCAAGTTCCTGTACGACGACGCGCTCGCGCGCGGCTTCGAGCCGTTCGCGCTGACTCGCCCGATGGGCGAGATGCGCGCTGGCGCGATGCTCGTTCGCGAACGCTGGGAGCGCGTGCTGGGGGCTCCGATAACTGGTCACCTCACCGCGCCGCATCTGCGCGGGTTCGCCGAGCCGGGCGCGGCCGGGGTGTACGACGGCGTCGTGCCGGAGGGTGCGTGGATCGTCAACGCGCGCTTCGCCCCGTCGCTCGAGGCAGCGGTCGCCGGCGATCGCCTCGTGGCGCACGGACGGACGGTGGCGGTGCGCGTGGGGGGCGCGACGGAGCTCGCGCGCTTCGATGGCGGCGCCGCGTCGCTCGACGACCTCGGCGGGGCAGCGACGCAGAGCACCGAGATTCGCGGCTGGTGGATGGACGAGGTCTGGGACTTCGTGAGCCACCTCGTGCCGATGCTGATGGAGGATCTGCCCACGCTGGGCACGCCGCTCGGGACCGCGCTGCCGTCCGGATCGATCGCCGTGGGTGCGCATCCAGTGTTCGTGCACCCGGGCGCCGACATCGAGCCCAGCGTCTGCTTCGACACGAGCGCTGGCCCGATCCTGATCGATGCCGAGGCACACGTGCAGGCGTTCACGCGGCTCGTCGGTCCACTCTACGTGGGGCGCGGCAGCACGGTCACCACAGACCGCATTGCCGCGTCGTCGATCGGCGACACGTGCAAGGTGCACGGCGAGATGAGCAACACCATCATGCTCGGACACGCGAACAAGGGGCACGACGGCTTCGTCGGCCACTCGATCATGGGCCGATGGGTGAACCTCGGCGCAGGCACCATCACGAGCAACCTGAAGAATACCTACGGCACCGTGCAGCTCTGGACACCGCACGGTGTGCGCGAAACCGGCATGCAGTTTCTGGGCACGCTGTTCGGCGATCACGCGAAGACTGGCATCGGGCTGCGACTGACCACAGGCAGTGTGCTCGGCGCGGGATGCAACGTGTACGGCAGCGTCATGCCGCCGAAGGCCGTTGCGCCGTTCACCTGGGGGGAGTCGGGAGCATTCACGTCGTACCGCATCGACAAGTTCCTCGACGTCGCAGGGCGGATGATGTCGCGTCGTCATGTGGAGCTCGGCGATGGCGCACGTGCACAGCTGGTTGCATCGCACGCGGCGCGGTGGTCGGTCGACGCATGAAGCTCTGGGTGCTGGGCAGTGGCAGCGCGGGGAATGCGGTGCTGGTCGAGTCGGGCGGCAGCCGGGTGCTCGTCGATGCGGGCTTCGCGCCGCGCACGCTCGCGACGCGACTGCAGGCGATCGGCGTGGCGCCGGGATCGATCGAGGCGTGCGTCGTGACGCACGAGCACTCCGATCACATCCGCGGTGCGGCGGCAGGCGCGAAGAAGTGGGGATGGTCGCTCTTCGCCAGCGCCGGAACGGTCGATGCCTGGCCGGAGCTCCAGGAGGCGCAGTGCACCCGCCTCGCTCCGGGTGCGAGCGTCACGCTGTCACGACTCACACTGTCGACGCAGCCGATTCCCCACGATGCTGCGAGCCCGGTCGGGGTGCGACTCACGTCCACGTCGAGCGGCACGACCGCGGTGGTCTGCACGGACGTGGGACACGCGTCGGATGCCGTTCGTAAGCTATGCGCAGGCGCCGACCTGCTGGTGCTCGAGGCGAATCACGATGAGGCAATGCTCTGGTCAGGTCCCTATCCGCCATCCGTGCGGGCGCGCATCGGGTCGAAGACGGGTCACCTCAGCAATCGCGCGTGCGCCGAACTGGCGCGCGACGTCGTACACCGGGAGCTCGCGCACGTGATCCTCGCGCATCTCAGCGAGAAGTGCAACGATCACGGGCTCGCGCATCGTGTGGTGGGCGATGCGCTGCGGCGCACTCGCTATCGCGGGACGTTGAGCGTCGCTCTCCAGCACGGCGTGGTGGGACCCTTCCTCCCCCGCCCTGGCCGTACCGACGGCGCGTCGCAGTACGCGTTCGCGCTCTAGCGTCTCGGCGCCGAGCGAGTATGTGAAGAGGGCGGCCACTCTCGCGAGTGGCCACCCTCTTCGTCGACCGCTGATGCCGCCGAGCGGTGGTTAGTACATCCCGCCCATGCCGCCGCCGCCCTGGCCACCGGCCGGTGCAGAGGAAGCTTCCTTCTTCTCGACGATGATGGCTTCCGTCGTGAGGAGGAGGGAGGCGATCGACGCGGCGTTCTGCAGTGCCGTGCGCGTCACCTTGGTCGGATCGATCACGCCGGCCTGGACGAGATCTTCGTACGTGTCCGTGAGGGCGTTGTAGCCGAACTTGTCGTCCTTGCTCGAGCGAACCTTCTCGAGCACGATCGAGCCTTCGCCGCCGGCGTTGTGCACGATCATGCGGAGCGGCTCCTCGATGGCGCGACGAATGATGTCGACGCCGATCTGCTCTTCTGCATCATCGAGCTTGAGCGTCTTGAGCGCCTTCTGCGCGCGGATGAGGGCGACGCCGCCACCAGGGACGATGCCTTCCTCGACGGCGGCACGCGTGGCGTGCAGCGCGTCTTCGACGCGAGCCTTCTTCTCCTTCATCTCGGCTTCCGTGGCGGCACCGACGTTGATCACCGCGACACCGCCGGCGAGCTTGGCCAGTCGCTCCTGGAGCTTCTCCTTGTCGTAGTCGGACGTGGAGTTCTCGATCGCGGACTTGATCTCCTTGATGCGACCCTGGATCTCGTCGTCCTTGCCATTGCCGTCGATGAGCGTCGTGTTGTCCTTGTCGACGACGACGCGCTTCGCGCGGCCGAGGTGCTCAACGGTCGCGTTCTCAAGCTTGAAGCCGACTTCCTCGCTGACGACCTGGCCGCCCGTGAGCTTGGCGATGTCTTCGAGCATCGCCTTGCGACGATCGCCGAAGCCCGGCGCCTTGACCGCAGCGACGCGCAGCGTGCCACGAAGCTTGTTCACGACGAGCGTGGCGAGCGCCTCTCCATCGACGTCTTCCGCGATGATGAGCAGCGGCTTGCCGAGCTGCGCAACCTTCTCGAGCACGGGGAGCAGATCCTTCATCGACGAGATCTTCTTGTCGTGGATCAGGATGTATGCGTCCTCGAGCGCCGCTTCCATCTTTTCCGGATCGGTGACGAAGTACGGGGAGACGTAGCCGCGGTCGAACTGCATCCCCTCGACCGTCTCCAGCGTCGTGTCGAGGCCCTTGGCCTCCTCGACCGTAATGACGCCATCCTTGCCGACCTTCTCCATCGCCTCGGCGATCAGGTTGCCGATCTCGCTATCGTTGTTCGCGGAGATCGTGCCGACCTGGGCGATCTCCTTCTTGCCAGTCGTCGGGACGCTGATCTTCTTCAGCTCTTCGATGACGGCGATGACGGCCTTGTCGATGCCGCGCTTGATGGCCATCGGGTTCGAGCCGGCCGTGACGTTCTTGAGGCCTTCACGGAAGATCGCCTGGGCGAGCACGGTCGCCGTCGTCGTGCCGTCGCCGGCGTTGTCCGACGTGCGCGTCGCGACTTCCTTCACCATCTGGGCGCCCATGTTCTCGAGCGGATCGGAAAGCTCGATCTCCTTGGCGACCGTCACACCGTCCTTCGTGACCGTCGGCGCGCCGAACTTCTTGTCGATGACCACGTTGCGGCCCTTGGGGCCGAGCGTGACCTTGACCGCTTCGGCAAGCTGGTCGACGCCGCGCTTCAGTGCAGCGCGCGCATCGACGTTGAAATGCAGTTCCTTGCTAGCCATGAGAATCCTCTAGTCGTGTACAGTGATTACGAAACGACCGCGAGCACATCGGACTCGCGGAGGATCAGGACCTGTTCGTTGTCCAGCGTGATCTCGGTGCCGGAATACTTCCCGTAGAGCACCTTGTCACCGACCTTGACGGACATCGGGACGAGCTTGCCGTCCTCGTACTTGCCCGGGCCCGCGGCGATGATCTCGCCCTGCTGGGGCTTCTCCTTGGCCGTATCGGGGATGTAGAGCCCTCCGCGCATCTGCTCCGTGTCTTCCGATGCCTTCACGACAACCCGGTCCGCTAGCGGCGAGATCTTGGTGCCGGTCGCGCTCTTGGTGGCCATAAGTGGTGCGCCTCCGTCTTGAATAACTGTGATGAAAAAAGAATGGTGCCTGCTTTAGCACTCGCTTATGGTGAGTGCTAACAGGAGGATGATACTCGGCACCTCGGAGCCCGGCAAGGGGGATGCGGGCATTCGCTGTCGAGTGCGCTATGATATTGCGCTGCAACTATTTACGTCGCAGGTTGACAGCAGGAGTTCACCGCATCCCGGCGCCGCCACGATGGCACGTCAACCGAGTCAGT
>JAYUTY010000275.1:0-4805 GCA_043754875.1 Gemmatimonadota bacterium | reverse complement strand
GCCCGCCGTCGTCGGGCCGGGCGCGGCGCGGCACGACTTCGCGAGCGCCGCGGTGGCGTGGACGGTCAGTCGAGCAGGCGATTGTACACGACGCCGATCAGGCGGCCGATGCCATACCCGCCGACGAAGCCGTAGACGAAACCGATCATTCCGCCCACGAAGGTGACGGAGTAGCCGGGAAAGAAGTTGGCGAGCAGCGAGAGGTGCGGCCCCACGACCGTGCCTCCCTCGAGGACGAGGATCCACGTGGCACCGAGGAGGCCGAGGCCGCCCACCAGCGCGAAGGCAATCCCCCAGGCGCGCGCATTGAGGCGCGCGATTGAGCGTTCCACGACCATGGCGGCCTCGCCGGTGGTGTGCGTCGGGTTGTGCGGTGCAGGAGAGGTCATGGCCGGTTCTCGCGGGCGCTCAGATGTGATCGAGGAAGTCGCGCGTCTGCTGGAGACTGGCGCGGGAGCGGATGTAAAGAAGCCAGCTGGCGAGGACGAAGTTGCGCACGAAAGCCAGGAACCAGCCGGCGACGAAGCCGACGACGCCGGCCCACGCCGCGCCTATGAAGATCCCCGCGGGTGACACTTCGTAGCCGCGGAAGTAGACGGCGAGCAGCCCGATCCCCGTCTCGGCGGGACTCTTCAACACGGCGATCAGCGTCGCGCTTCCGACGAGCAGCGCGGCCGCGATGGCGAGCGCGAAGCCGAAGACGCGCTTGTGCAGCGGAGCGAACATCAGCACCAGAGATCGCTCGACGGCGCGCTCGAACTCCGGCGCGCTGAAGCGGCGCTCGCCGGGCGGCGGAGTGGCGCCGTCAGCGGGCTCCTCGCCCGTGGGCATCGTGAGCTCTGTGCGGGACGTGGAAGGCGTCACGTGGGGGTACCTGCGTTCTGAAAGGTATCGCGGGAAGACATCGCGGCACCGGCACGGCGGGAAGGGCCTCCGAGGAGCACCCATCCCGCCGACACGGCGTTGAGGAGATAGTATGCCAGGCGAAGCGGTACGACGCCGAGGGCGAATCGCCATCCGCGCATCCGGGCAAACCAGGCGAGCAGCGCCCCGTTGCCGGCGACGACGACGAGTACGGCGAGTGCGCCTGCGAGCAGCAGCGTTGTCGAACGTCGGACGACTGCGGCGAGCAGCAGCGCGCTGGCGAGCGGCACGAGCAGCGTGAACGCCTTCTCGCGTCGGCGCAGGTTGAGCGGGCCCGCCGCCGCGACTTCCCGGCGCTCGAGCAGGAGTCGCATCCACGGGACGCCTCGGTCGCGCACGTCGGTGACGAAGCCGCCGCGGAGTGTCCAGCGCTTGAGATGCCTGCCCTGGATCTCGGGGCGAAGCAGGATCGGATAGCCGGCGGCGGCAAGGCGGTACCCCAGCTCGATGTCCTCGATCTGCGGACGGGGATAGCGCGCCACGTCGAACCCGCCCACAGCGTCGAACGCGGCACGGCGCACCGCGCCGCACCCGGCCCAGAAGGTGTTCGACGGACCGGCATTGGTGGTGTGGACGTAGTGATGGATGAGATTGCGATACTGCGAGACGAGGCCGGGCGCCTCAGGTGTGCTGTCGTATGCCCCGAAGGCGGCGCCAAGCGCGGAATCGGCGCGAAAGAGTGCCGCAAACTGAGCGAGCGCCGTCGAGCTCACGCAAACGTCCGCGTCCACGAATACGAGGAGCTCGCCCCGCGCGACGGACGCGCCAAGGTTGCGGGCGTGCCCCGGTCCGCGAGGCCCGTCCGCGACGTGGACGACGCGATCGGCCTGCCGCGCCGCGACGTCGGAAGTGGCGTCCCTGCTGCCGTCGTCGGCCACGATCACCTCCCAGTCAGCGCGCGGCAGATCGCTGGCAGCGATGGCCGCCAGGGCGCGGTCCAGCAGGAGGGCGCAGTCGTATGCCGGCATGACGACGGAGAGGTATGGCGTCGTCATGTGCGCAGCGCCGGGCGACAGGCGCGGCGCGCCGCACGCGCCGCGGCTCGCATGCGCAGCCCGATGCGGAACGCGGGCGACCCCCAGGACTCCAGCCGCCCGGGGGCGCGCAGGTAGTAGGCATCGAGCCGTGGGAGGGCCGCGTGGTCGTCCGACTCGCCAAGCTCTCGGAGCGTCGTCGTCACGCCGGTAGCGAAGTGCCGCCGCACGGTTGCCACGGCTGCGGCTGGCGCGTCGCCGTACGGGTAGGCGAAGGCGGTGGGTCGCAGGCCGATATGCTGCGTGATGTCCTTCAGGCCGCCGATGATCTCGTCGTCTGCATCGATTCTCGAGAGCGCGCCGAGCCGTGCGTGCGTGCGCGTGTGCCCCCCGACGGCGATGGTGGATTCGGCGAGGCGTCCGAGCGAATCCCACGTGAGCAGCGGGAGAACGGGAATTCCGAGCTGTCGACGTCCGCCCCAGGCATTCGTTGCGCCGACGTGGCCGCTCACGACGAAGATGGTCGCTGGAAGGCCGTGCTCGCGCAGGAGCGGCGCCGCGTGCTCCGCGAAGTTCGCGAAGCCGTCGTCGAACGTGATGGCCACGGCGTCACCAGACGACGCCGACGCTGCGACAAGCGCGTCGAGGGTGAGCACGCGGACCGGCGCCGACGCGAGCCAGCGGACGTGTGCGGCGAAGGCGGCGGGCGCGAGCGATATCGGCGACCCGGAGTCGTCGATCGAGTGATATGTGAGAATCGCGCGCATGCCGTCGCCCTCCCGCTAGTTCGTCAAGACTGCAGCCCGTCGTGCCGCGAGATGCCGCGCGGTGGGGAGCGACGCCTGCAAGCACGCGCGCTGGTAGGCAACGACATCTTCGACAATCTGCTCCAGCGAGGTCGTCGGCCGGTCGCCAGTCAGTCGCATGAGCTTGCTCACGTCCGGCACGCGACGATGCATGTCCTCGAACCCTGCGGGATACGCCTCGGAGTACGGGACGAACTCGATCGTCGAGCTGCTCCCAGCGGCGTCGCGCACCATCTCGGCGAGACCGAGGATGGAGATCTCGCGGTCGGTGCCGATGTTCACCACCTCGCCCACGGCCGCCGGCGTGTCGATCAGGGCGGCGAGGCAGCGTACGACGTCGTGAACGTGCCCGAAGCAGCGCGACTGCGTGCCGTCGCCGAAGACCTGGATCGGCTCGTTCCGCACAGCGCGCGCCGCGAAGTTGGGGAGCACCATCCCGTACCGCCCGGTCTGGCGTGGGCCGACGGTATTGAAGAAGCGGGTGATGATCACCGGGACGCGCTTCTCGCTCCAGTAGGCGAGGGCGAGCCACTCGTCGAGCGCCTTGGAGCAGGCATATGCCCAGCGCGAGTGCGTCGTCGCGCCGAGTTGCAGGTCGTCGGTCTCGCTGAACGGGAAGCGCGTCGACTTGCCGTAGACTTCGGACGTGGACGCCACCACGACGAGCTTCCGCTTGCGGGCGGCGGCATTGAGCACGCACTCGGTGCCGTGCACATTCGTGAGGATGGTATGGACAGGCTGCTCGACGATGAGCCGCACGCCCACCGCGGCGGCCAGGTGGACGGTCAGATCGCAACGATCGACCATCTCGCTCACGAGGGGCGAGTCAGTGCACGAGCCGATGCGAAAGTCGAAGCCGGGCTGGCCGACGAGATGATCGATGTTGGCCATCTCGCCGGTCGAGAGGTCGTCCAGCACGAGCACTTCGTCACCGCGGGCCAGCAGATGGTCGGCCAGGTGCGAACCGATGAACCCTGCCCCGCCAGGAATGAAGACTTTCATGCGACCTCGGACTGTGAGAGGAGCTCGAGCACCCTGGCGTGATCGCGCCGGCGGGCGGCGCGACGGATGATGTCGAGATACTGGGGGATGACGATGCGTTCGGTCCAGCGCTCGTCGAACGCACGGCGCCCGGCGAGAGAGAAGCGGTGCCGGAGCTCGGGCTCGTGCTGGAGACGCTGGAGCGCTTCGAGGAGCTCCGTTGCCGTGGCGAAAAGCAATCCTGCCTGCGACTGCTCGAGCAGCTCGGGGAAGGGACCGAGCTGGCGGGCGATCACCGGGGTGCCCTGTCGGAACGCTTCGATCAGGATGATGCCGAAGGTTTCGAAGCAGACCGAGGGAACGACGAGCGCGATCGCTTGCTCGTAGTACTCGCGCAACGCCTCGGGCGAGAGCCGCCCGAGAAAGCGCACCCGTGGATTGCCAGCGGCAAGCGCACGCAGCGCGTCGCCGTGATCGCCCTCGCCGGCGATGAGCAGATCGGCATCGGGATAGTCGCGAAAGACGGGAATCACGTCGTCCAGCCCCTTGATGCGCTCCAGCCGGCCGACGAAGAGAAAATACGGCCGAGAATGCGGCGATGACGAGCCCGGCGCCCGCGTCGCGACCGGTCCGGCGTCCACATCCTCGAGGAAGTATGGAAGAACCTCCATCTCGGGCGCGAAGCCGAACTCGCGATGCTTGGCCCGGCTGAACTCACTCATCGCGATGAATGCGTCTACATGCGTCACCTGTCGCTCGAGCAATCCGGTACTGCGCCAGTACTGGGGCGGACGGTGATGCGCGAGCGTGCAGCGCGTGCACTCGCGCGATGTGCAGAGCTCGCGCCCGTGCCGCCAGAGCACGTGCATGGGACAGACGAGCCAGTGCTCGTGCGCCATGTAGAGACGGATGGCCTCGCCGCCGTACGAGAGCAGGCCCGGCCCGCCGGCAAGTGAGACGTTGTGAAAGTTCACGACGTCGAACCGCCCGTCCTCGATGACGCGGCGGATGCGCCGGCCGTGGACGACGGGGCGGCCCGTCTGCTGGGTCAACAGTGGGGAAAGGATGCGGAGGCCACTCTGCAGCCGCACGATCTCGACCCCATCGTCCACCGCCCGTG
>JAYUTY010000274.1:0-1567 GCA_043754875.1 Gemmatimonadota bacterium | reverse complement strand
GACTCGCCGCGCCGTACTCCCACGACCGCCGAGACTGCGCGCTCGTCGATCGTGCTGTCGCAGAAGCTCGCCAGCTTCTCCAGCTCCACGGCGAGCATTGCCAGCTCGTCCCCCGCCGCCTCGATCAGCAGCGACACGGCCTCCGGAGTGATCGCACGGCCGAGCACGGACTCGGCGTGATACGCCACCCATTTGGGTACGCGGTCGCCGGTGAGCGGCGAAAACTCCACGGCCGTTGCTCGCCCGACGAGCCCCTTGTCCTCCTTGGCGCCAGCGGGCGCAACGAGCAGGAGCACGAGATCCGTCGCGGGTCGCTTGAGATAGGCGTCGAGCAGCGTACGGGCGTCCTTCTTCAGCTTCTCGACCTCGCGAATCACCACGACGCGTCGCTCGGCGAGCATCGGTGGGGTGCTCAGCAATCCGTCGAGCGCCTCTGCGTCCACATCAGCGCCGCGCCGGAGCTCGAGGTTGAAGTCGCGCGTCGAGGGGTCGACCGCGGCTTCGACCAGTTCGCGCGCGCGCTGGTCCTTCAGGAAATCATCGTCCCCGAAGAAATAGTAGACCGGATCGAACACCCGCTTCTTGAGCGCGGTGGCCAGCGCTTTCTCGCCTGCGGACGCCATGCGCGGAATATACGCCGCGCCTGGCTGGGTGCGCCCAGGTTTGGGCGCCTGCGTCGCTGCGCTAGCGCTCCGCCGCGTCGCTGACCAGATGCCAGGAGGCCTGCTGCGCGACGAACACCGCAGGCCAGAGCGGCATCCCCGCCGGCACCGACGCGGCCATCGTCGATGGCGTTAGTGGCGAGGAGGGCACTGACCACGCCACGGTGGGCTCCGGCTCTGGAAGCGTTGCAACGACTGGTGCCAGGCGGATCGTTTGGGCGCGGCTGTCGCTACTCGCACCGAAGGCCATCACGCCGGCCAGTCCCGCCACCGCCAGCATTCCGGCGGCGACCGCCGCATAGGCACCCATCGAGAGCGGGCGCCAGAGCCCGAACGGGAGCGCGTGACTGCGTGTATGCAGCGAGTTGTCGCGAAGCCCTTGCGCCCGCGCACGCTCATCGCGCAGTCGGGCCTGGAGGCGCGCGCTGAACTCGGGGGACGGATGAATCATCGGGAGATTGTGCGCCAGCATCAGCGCCCGACGGACTCGCGTATCCAGCTGTGCGCAGACCGCGCAGAAGCGCAGGTGGTGCCGCATGCCCTCGATGTCCGCCCCGCTGAGCGTGTCATCCACGTACGCGTCGTGCTTGCGCCGAAACTCCCGACAATTCATTGAGCGTGGGTCCTGGTGGGGGCCGTGTCGTTGGCGCCCTTACGTACACACGGGACCGGGAGCAGTTCCCGGTCCCGTGCCAGCCTCAGTCCACCCAGGGCTCGATGATCTCGGCGAACGCGTTGCGTGCCCGGTTCAACCGTGATTTCACGGTGCCGAGGTTGCAGTCCGTGATCTCGGCGATCTCCTCGTACGACTTCCCCTCGAGCTCCCGCAGCACGAACACCTGGCGGTGATGCTCCGGCAGCTTCGCGACCGTCTCCTCCACGAGCTCGCGCAGGTGGCGCTTGCG
>JAYUTY010000273.1:0-1578 GCA_043754875.1 Gemmatimonadota bacterium | reverse complement strand
CGCGGCTGCCGCGCGCCGGCGCGTGGATGCTCATCGTCAAGAAGGTGTTCGCGCTCGTCATGCTCGGCGCGGCCGAGTACTACCTCGTCAAGATGGGGCAACTACTCATATGATCTCGCTCACTCCCCGACTTCGTCGTACTGCGCTCGCCGTAGCGCTCCTCGCGACCACGCCCATGGCCGCGCGCGCGCAGGATTCCGGCCTCCCCCTCGGGACGGCCGCTCCCAGCGCGGTGCTCCAGACGCTGGACGGCCGCACGGTGGATCTCGCGCAGGTGGCGAAGGGGCCGTCGGTGATCGAGTTCTGGGCCACCTGGTGCGAGAACTGTGAGCACCTGCTGCCGGCGATGAAGCGCGCGCAGGCGAAGTATGGAAAGCAGGTGAAGTTCGTGGCCGTGGCGGTGAGCGTGAACCAGAGCCCCAAGCGGGTGCAGCTCCACGTGGCGAAGTACGGCGTGCCCGGCGAGCAGCTGTTCGACACGAAGGGCGAGGCCACGGGCAAGTGGGACGTGCCAGCGACGTCGTACGTGGTGGTGCTGAACCGGAAGGGAAAGGTGGTCTACACCGGGCTCGGTGGCGACCAGGACATCGAGGCCGCGATCAGGCGGGCTCTGTAGGCTCCGTCGGCGGCTTCATTGCATTCGGCGTTCTGAAGTCGAGCGCCTGGCCGCCCTCCGGAGTCGGCACGGGGACCAGCGCGCCGACGTCGTCGAGCCGCTTGAGCGCGGCGGCGACACGAAGGGCCTGCTCCGTGATCACGCGCGCCGAGCGATGCTCGTCGGTCCCTTCTGGCAGGCGCATGGCGAGCAGCTCGGCTTCCATGCTCATCCCGGTGAGCGCGTTGTTGACCTCGTGGCGCAGCCCCGTGATCAGCGCGTCCACCACGCCGGCGGTGGCCGAGCGGCGCGCCACGCGCATCGTGATCTCGGTCGCCGCCGATGCCGCGAGCTCCTCGGCGATCGCGACGTCGCTGGTCGTCCACGCGCGTGGCTCGTTCGAGAGCAGGCAGAAGCTTCCCAGCACCTCGCCCGTCTGCAGCCGGATCGGCACGCCGAGATAGGCGCCGACGTGCAGCTCGGTGACGCCGGGATGGTCGGCGAACCGCTCGTCGTTTGCGGTGTCGGGGAGGGCGAGCGTCGCTTCCTGAGCGACCACGGTGCGGCAGAGCGTCTGCCGCTCGGGCGTCTGCCGCTCCACGGGCCACTCGCCCTCGCGCGCGGCGGCACCCACGAAACGCTGGCGTCCATCGCCCACGAGCGAGACGGCGGCGAACGGCGCGCCGGTGGCAAGCGTGGCGATGCGGGCGAGCCGGTCGAACAGCTCGCCGTGCGCCTCGGGGCGGTCGAGCCCCGCGCGCGCGATCAGTCCCGAGCGGACGCCGTCGCGCGCGCGCTCGTCAGCCATCCGTCGCCATCACACTGGTAGCACTGGTAGTGCCGGCCTCGCGCATCATCTTCGCCTCGCGCGCCAGTCCGTCAATGATCTCGCCCACATCGTCCTCGGTCGTGCGTGGATTCATCACGGTTACCCTGAGGACGCGCATTCCATTCAGCACGGTCGTCGTGATCCAGCCGGCACC
>JAYUTY010000272.1:0-4856 GCA_043754875.1 Gemmatimonadota bacterium | reverse complement strand
CATGGCCAGCGACGCCGCCCAGCGCATAGGCGTTCTCGTCGTGCACCTCGCCGCGGATCGGGTAACCCCGGGGCGGAGTGATCTCGGTGGGCGCGATGCGGCCGCGAAGCGAAGCATCCGGACGGTAGTGCGTGTCCGTCATGCCGAGCGGGGTGAAGACGTTCTTCTGAAGGAATGTGTCGAGCGGCTCGCCGGCGACCGCCTCGGCAACGAAGCCGAGCATGTCGGCGCCGAGGTCCGAGTACTCGTAGTACTGGCCGGGAGAGGCGAAGAGCGGGGTGGAGATGACTGCGGCGCGCGCCTCTTCAGGCGTGTGCGCGATGCGCCAGAGGTCACGGCCAGCCGGAAGGCCGGAGCGGTGCTCGAGCAGCAGGCGAATCGTGACGCGATCCTTGCCGCCGCCAGAGAACTCGGGGACGAACCTGGAGACCGGATCGTCCAGGTGCAGCTTGCCCTGGTCGAAGAGGATCATGACGGCGGTGGTGGTGCCGACCACCTTCGTCAGGGAGGCCAGATCATAGATCGAGCGGTTCGCGGTGACGCTCGCGGCGTCTTCTGTCCAGCCAAGGCGGCCAAACCCCTTCTGGAGCACCGTCGCGCCCTTCCGGCCGACAACGACCGCCGCGCCCGGGTATCCGCCAGCCGAGATGCCTCGCTCCACGACGCGATCGATCGTCGCGAGGCGGGCGGCACTCATGCCCACGGCACTCGGTGCCTTGGCGGGCAGCCCGTCGGGAACGACGGGCGCGACGCGAGGCAGCGGGTGCAGGAGACTGGCAGCGAACAGCAGGCTCAGCAACGCACGACTCCTGGGAATGACTTCGGCATGACGACGTGCTACCAGGAAGAGAGGCAGGACGCGTGCACGCGCTCAATGACGGAGATCCCGGGCATGGTGAGAACGGCAGTGCCCGGTGTCCTGCTCTACTTTTCCGAACGCGAATGTGTTCCATCTCACTATCGCGCGGCCATAATGGTGACTGAGCACGAGACGAGCAAGGCCTTGCAGCGTCACAGGATACGCAGAGTTCGCTAGCCGCGTGACCGCATGCATGACCCGGCTGCCTGACGCATCTGTTTACATTCGAGCGACGGCCCAAAAGCCTATCTGGTGCAGAGCCGGTCTCGCATGTGAGTCTCGGCAGGTTGACGCGTGAGCTCGACAGTGTTGCACGGTCGCCCCAGCACTGTGCCACCGGAACAGCAGGCCGGAATGCTGAAGCACGGGCGGGGGAACAGACGTATGGAGGCAACAAGCCGGGACGTCTGGATGGATGTCGCGGCAACCCTTTCCATACACGTCGTGACCAATTCTCCGGACGCCATGGAGAACGATCAGCTCATCGTACAGCGCGCCATCTCTGGCGACCAGGCGGCGATGCGAGCCTTATGGGCTCGCCACGCCCCTCACATCGACGTAGTCGTGCGTCGGCTGGTCGGGCAGGACCTGGATCTGGCAGCGGACATCGCGCAGGACGTCTGGATCCAGATCTTCCGTGCCCTGCCGAGCTTTCGTGGCGACTCGCAGTTCAGCACGTGGGCGCATCGGATCGCGGTGAACCGGACGCTCAATGCACTGCGCCGCACGAAGCGCATGGCGGCGCTGGAGACAGACGTGGAAGACGACAGCGCATCGGTGGAGCCGGAGGCAGAACGCGCGCTCCTCGCCACCACGATCGAGGCGGCGGCGGCGAAGCTCTCGCCTGGCGCGCGCACGGTGTTCCTGCTGCACGACGTGGAAGGGTACACGCACGAAGAGATCGCCAAGGAGCTCGGCATCACGGCCGGTGGCTCCAAATCCCAACTGTTCAAAGCGCGTGCAAAGCTGCGGGTAATGCTGGCGCACCTGATGGACGCTCCAACGCACTCTGCGCGCACGCTGCTCCGACCCAAGACTGCCGAACATGCTGCACCTGTCTACTGACCGACTCGCCGCCCTCGGCGACGACCTCGCGACGCCAGAGGAAGCGGCGCATCTCGCGGCGTGTGCACCGTGCACGACCGAGGTGAGCGCCTACCGCTCCCTGCTTGCGATGGCGCATGCCGAACGCGAGCCGCTGGGCATGCCGCTCACGCGCTGGGAGTCCATCGCCGTCGAGCTGGCACGGCAGGCGCCGGCGTCGGTCGACCAGTCCATCGGCGGCAACGTGCTGCCGTTCGCGTCGGGTCGCGGAATCGCCGGACGTGTGGCGCGCTGGCCGATGCAGGCCGCCGCCGGACTGCTCCTCGTGGCCGGAGGGCTGATCGCCGGCCGGATGTCGGCTGGCGCCGACGCGCTGCCCGACCGCGCGTCGGCCGCGGCCGCAGTTGCCGATAGCGAGAGCGGGGCCATGCAGCCCGTCGCACGACTGTCGGCCGATTCCGCGTTCGATTCGGTCGACGAGGCGCGGGCGGCGCAGCAGCGCTCCGAGCTGCTCTACCAGCAGGCGGCCGCATTCCTGGCGCAGCACGACAGCCCGGCCGGTGGTGAAGCGAGCCCGGTCGCCTACCGCTCGCGGCTCGCCGCGCTGGACCGCGTGATCTCCACGACGCGGGAGGCGATGCGCCAGGCGCCGCACGACCCCGTCATCAACGGCTACTACATCACCACCCTCGGCCAGCGGGAGGCGACGCTGCGTCAGCTCAACACCGCGCTGCCGACCAGCCTTCGCGTGAACAGCTACTAGTGCTCGTACCCATCGTTCCAGTGCCCATCGTGACTCGCACTCCGCGTACCGCCCCCCGCTTGCCGATGTCCCGTCGTGCGTCGGTCGCCATGACCATGACCATGACCATGACCATGTCGGTGACGGTGGCAGTTGCCGTGAGCGCGCCGCTCGCCCGCGCGCTCGGCGCTCAACAGCAGGTGCGCATCGAGATGCATCGTGCGCCGCGCGCGATGCCGGATGGAATGGAGAAGCAACTCCGGCAGCTGCAGCGGCAGCTCGACTCGCTGGGCAGGATGTACAACGAGAACGACGAGCTCACCGCGGCGGATCGGCGTCGGGTGGGAGACGAGCTCAATCGCACCGCCGAGCTGCTCGGCGACCTCTCGACGCGGCAGGAGCTGCGTGGAGAGGATGGCGGGAGCGAGCCCGTGCGCTTCGCGCTGCAACCGATGTCGAGCATGCGTGCGAAGGCGGCGATGTCGCGCGCGCTGACGCAGATGCGAGAGGTCCGGTCGGCAATTCCGCGGGGATGGATGGGGTTCGTGGCCGAGGGGGCGCGAAGCGAGCCTCGGTTCGAGCGCGGCGAGATGATCATCCGCTACCTGTCGTATCCACGGATCGTCACGGTGGATCCGAGCTCGCCGGCGCAGCGTGCCGGCCTGGTGCCGAGCGACACGCTCATCGCGTACGATGGCCGCGACGTGCGAGAGAACGACATCTCGCTGACGCGACTGCTCCGGCCGAGCGCGGTGGTGAGCGTCAGGGTGCGGCGGGATGGGCGCGTGCGCGACGTGCCCGTGACGGTGGCGCCCGTACCGAACCGGATCGTCCAGCGCCGCGACGATGAGAACCGCGAGGTGCACGTGGGGTGGGTGACGAGTGGCGTCCCCGATGCGCCGGCATTCCCAGGCACGCCCGTTCCGCCGGGCACCTTCACTCCGCTCATCCGCTCGCGGGCGTACGTCGCACGGCCGACTCCAGCGCCGGCACCGCCCACGTCGCCAGCGCTCGCGTTCGGCTTCTCGTTCAACGGCGTCGCCGGCGCGCAGCTCGCGACCATCACAGAGGGACTCGGGCGCACGCTCGGCGTTCGCTACGGCGTGCTCGTGACGAATGCACCGGTGGGCTCGCCGGCGAGCGAGTCCGGACTGCAGGACGGTGACGTGATCGTGAAGGTGGGCGGCCAGGCCGTGCACACGGTGCCCGAGGTCCGCGAGATCGTGGCGATGGTGGCCGAGAACGGCGACCACGCGGTGGAGATGGAGACGGTGCGGGAGAAGCGGACGCGGAAGGTGATGCTGAAGTGGTGATCCGTCGCTAGTGCTCGGCCGCGTGCTCGTGCTTCTCCAGCTTCCGCGCGTCGGGAACGAGTGACTTGTGAATCGACAGGGCGGCGATGGCGCCGTCGCCCGCTGCGGCGATGGCGAGCTGCGGTCCTGGAACGATGTCGCCCGCGGCGAAGCAGTTGCGAACCGAGGTGTGATAGACGTCGTCCACGATGATGTGACCGCCCGCGTCACGGTCGCAGCCGACCTGCCGGCCAAGATCGTCGGCGGGATACTGTCCGAGCGAGAAGAAGATCTTGTCGCAGTCGAGCGAGAGTCCGTTCTCGAAGACGATCGAGTGGAGGCGCGCTCCGCTGTGGGCCACGCGGGTGATCGGCGATTCGAGCACGTCGATGTGGTTGGCGTCGAGCTTCTCGCGATACTCGGGCAGGTCGAAGTCCGGTGGCGCACCGTTGGTGCAGATGACGATGTCCGGCGACCACGTGGTGAGATTGAGCGCGAGGCCGACCGCTTTGCGCCCCTTGCCGATGACCACCACCTTCTTGTCCACGCACTCGTGTCCGTCGCAGTCGGGGCAGACGTGGGCGTTCGCGCCGTAGACGTCCTCGAGACCGGGGATGTCAGGCCAGACGTCTCGCACACCGATCGCGAGGAGGAGCCGACGCGCTGCGAGCTTTTCGCCACCGCCGAGGATGAGCTCGAAGCGGTCGTCGTCGATCTTCTCGACGAGCTCGCAGACTGCGTCGCAGAGCGTCACGCCTTCGCTGCGTGCCTCCTCGCGTCCCTTGCGGCGAAGGTCCGGGGGGCAGATGCCGGGGTGACCGAGGAAACCGTTGATGCCCCGAGTCTCCCAGTTGCGCGGGTCGCCCGAGTCGATCACGACGACACGATGCAGGTAGCGCGCGAGCCAGATGCTCGCGGT
>JAYUTY010000271.1:0-1584 GCA_043754875.1 Gemmatimonadota bacterium | reverse complement strand
TGAGCCCGTGTCGCCCATGAAGACCTGCGCTGGATACGTATTGAACCAGAGGAAGCCCATGAGCGCCCCGAACATCGCGGAGCAGTAGATCGTGAGCTCCCCAGCGTGCTGCAGGTAGAAGATGCCGAGGTAGCTGCTCGTGTCCGTTCGGCCGATCAGATATGCGAAGATCGCGAGCACGCCGAAAGCGATCGCGCTCAATCCTGCCGCGAGGCCGTCGAGACCGTCCGTGAGATTCACCGCATTGCTGACGCCAGTGAGGATGAACGTCACCCAGAGTGCGTAGAGGAAGCCGAAGCCCGGCACGGTGACGAGCAGCAGGTACTTGTAGAACGGGAGCATCGTGCTTGCGCCCGGCAGGTTGGGCGAGAGAGGCGATTGCCAGAGGTAGAGGCCGACCATCAGTCCAATGCCGACCTGTCCGATCAGCTTGTAGCGCTCGACCAGCCCCTCGTTCTTCAGCCCGAGTCGTTTCTGCTTCAGCTTCAGGAAGTCATCCACGAAGCCGATGCCGCCCATCCACGCGGTCACGACGAGCGCCACGATCACGTAGTGACTGAGAATCCGCGCCCAGAGCAGCGTCGCCACGAGCGAAGAGAAGAGGAAGATCAGGCCGCCCATGGTAGGAGTCTTCCCCTTGGCGGCGTGCGTGTCCGGCGTGCCTTCGCGGATCACCTGGTAGTTGGATGCGACGTTCAGTCGCGCGAGGATGATCGGCCCGACGACGAAGCTCAGCAGAATCGCCGTCACCGCCGCAGCCGCCGCTCGGAAGGTGATGTAGTTCAGGATGTTCAGCGCGTGAAAGCGCGGGACCAGCGGGATGAACAGGTAGTAGAGCAAGTGGCGAGGTCGTGAACGTGGAGGGGCGGCGTGACCGAAGGATTGCCTACGCGGGAGCGCTCATGCGGTAGAGGACGACCACTCGGCGATCAGCGGCAGTAGCCGCTCGAGCCGCGTCCCGCGCGACCCCTTGAGCAGAATGATGGCGTCGTGCTGCAATCGCGGGCACACCGTGGCCCATGCATCGGCAACATCGGGCCCACTCGTAACGCGGGCGTCGCCAGGCGCGACCCGATTCAGCGCGTCGGCGAAGCCGCCGACGCCCACGATGAGGTCGATCGTGGAGTCGAGCGCCGCACGTGCCACCTCGTCATGCAGCCGGTCGGCGTGGACACCGAGCTCGAGCATCGTGCCCAACACGGCGACAGTCTGCCGTCCCGCTCCGGCGTGCTCGAGCAGCTCCAGGGCGACGCGGACTGACCCGGGATTGGAATTGTAGGCGTCGTTGATGATCGTGGCCGGACCTGACGACACGAAGTTGACGCGCATCGGAGGCGCCGGCATCGCAGCGATCCCGCGTGCGGCAAGCTCGAGCGACACACCACATTCCCGCGCCACCGCCAGCGCGAGCATGGCGTTGCGGAGATTGTGCACACCGCGAAGCGGAACGCGGACGATCTGGCCGTCGAGCTCGATCGTGCCCTGCCCATCCGCCTCGACGCGCCAGGAGGCAGCGTGCACGTCACCCGCATCGAGACCAGCGGTGACGACTCGTTTGGCGAGCGGGCGCGCGGCATCGCCGAC
>JAYUTY010000270.1:0-4880 GCA_043754875.1 Gemmatimonadota bacterium | reverse complement strand
CTCGCTGATCGTCACGCTCACCGGCACCAGCAGCTGGAGCCCAACGCCTCCCGAGCCCTGGCCCTCGGCCACGCTGCCGGTAGGGAGCACGAGGCTCGCCCGTGGCGCGATCCACACGCGCTCCTCGTCAGCGCCGCGCAGTTGATAGCGATAGTTCAGCAGCACGTCACCGAGGGACGCGCGGCTTCCACCCCCTGACGCGACGGGAATCATGTAGCTCAGCTGATGCCGCATCGATGGGGCTGGCCACTCCTGCGTGAACGAGTACCCCCACGTGCCGCCCGGAGTGCGGCGAAAGGTGGAGATGTGCTGGACCACCCCCGCCTCCTGATTGTACGCCTCCTCGATCAGGAAGCTGTTGTCGGAGACGGGTGTGGTCTTCTCGCTCTTGGATACTGTGTCGGCTGGCGTCGGCGCCTGCGCGGCGAGGGGCGACGTGACCGCAAGGGCGAGTGCCAGGCTGATGGAGAACTTTGAGACGTTCATGATGCGAAGTTAGCGAGGACGCGCGTATCGACGCGCGTTGCTGGCCGCTGCCAGCCGGCCGATGCACTCTCGTCGAGTGGTAGACGCGGACGCGCGACGTGCGCCGCTGGGCGAGACATCTCGAAGGTATTCACGAGCGACACGAGGGTCGCGGACTGCGCCTGCAGCTCTTCGGCCGATGCCGCCGATTCTTCAGCATTGGCGGCACCTCGCTGGACGAGGTCGCCAAGCGCCTGCATTGCGCGCTCGACTTCGGACACCCCAGCCGACTGTGCCGTCGACGCGAGCCCGATATCATGCATGGCATCACTCGCCCGCACCACGCTGCGCTCGATCAGGTCGAGCGAGCGAACCACGTCCTCGTTGATCGCCACGCCATGCGCGGCGAGCCGCACGGATTCCTCGATGAGTGACGCCGTGCTCTTTGCGGCCTCCGCGCTGCGCATTGCAAGGTTCCGCACTTCATCGGCGACCACTGCGAACCCCTTGCCGGAGTCACCCGCCCGCGCGGCTTCCACCGCCGCATTCAGGGCGAGCAGATTGGTCTGAAAGGCGATCTCGTCGATCGTCTTGACGATCTTCGCCGTGGAGTCGCTCGCCCGGCGAATCTCGCCCATCGCCTCGCTCAATTTCTGCATTTGTGCGCGCCCTTCTGCCGCCTGGGTGCGCGATGTGCCGACCGCCTGATCCGCTTCCTGCACTCCGGTGAGGCTCCGCGCACTCGAAGCGGCGAGCTCCCGTAGCTGCTCTGACACCTTGGCCAGGGTCGCAGCCTGAGCGCTTGCATCGTGCGCCAGCGCCGTACTCCCACTCGCGATCTGCTGACCCGCCGACGACACCTGCTCCGCCGAGCTCTGGACCTCGGACAGCGCGTCGTGCAGCTGTGTGGTAGCGTCGTTCATCGAGCTGGCGACCGTCGCGAACTGCCCCTGATAGTCGCCCCGCATGCGCGCGGTGAGATCCCGCGCTGCAACCTGTGCCAACGCAGCCGCCGCATCGTCGAGCGGAACGCCGATCGCGTCGAGCATCTGATTCACCCGCACCACGAGCGTACGATACGTGCCGGCGTGGCGTGACTCGTCCGCCCGCGACTGCAGTCGCCCCTGCGCTGCATCCGCGACGAGGCGGTCGATATCGTGCACCACGCGTTCGATGGCTGCACACGCTTCCGCGAACGCCTCGCCACAGGATTGGGTCTGTTTCACGATGGCGTTCACGCTGCCAGCCATCGCACCGATCTCGTCATCACTGTCCACGCTGAGCAGCGTGGCATCCACATCGATGGCATCGGCCAACAACTCCCCGGCCGCGAGCGACGTCGCGGCGCTCTGCAGCGGCGCGAGACCCGCGACTCGCAGTCGCTCCACACGTTGAGCGACCTGCACGACGGCGCGCGAGACTCGCGAGCCGAGGCGCCAGCAGAGCAGCCCGATCGCCAGCACCACGGCGAGCGTGAAGGTGATGATGGTCGTCCGCGCTTGTCTGGCTGCTTCTGCTCCAGCCAGCGCCCGCGACTGGGCGCGTGCGACGATCGATTTTCCGATCACGTCCATGTGGTCCTCGAGCGCCGAGAACACCGTATCGAACTGGGGCTGTCGGGCGCGAGCGGCTGCCTTGTCGCTGACGGCGACGCTCGTGATCTCGCTGCTGAGCTTCACGTACGCGTCGAGCGCCGGCATCGATTCCTCGAGCGTCGCGATGAGCGTGCTATCGCGCGTGCCCGCGATCGCGTCGTGCATCGAGCTGCGGAGCTTGGCGACGTGATCGGCGTTGTCGGCGAGCACCGCGATGCGCTCGTCGCGCGATGCGCTGTCGGAGAGCACGAGCGCGTGAAAGAAATCGCCACGGATAGCATCGTGCATCATGTCCGCATACATCTGGGACCGCTGCACGACGTTGATTGCCTGGACCTCGTCGGAGACGGCGGTCGCATGCGAGAGCACGCGCGCAGCGGTGATGCCGAGCGTGACCGCGCCGACCATGCCGATGGCCCCGAGCGCGAACAGCTTCAGCCTGAGAGAGATATGCATTTGTGTTCGTTCCGAGAATTGCGCGCTGGCGAGTGTGCACGCACTGAAGGCACGAGTATCGGTCCTGCTTGCCAGAAGTTGAGCAGCGTCGAGCACCGGCGTGTTGCGTCAGAGGGTTGGAAAGCTCGACAACGGCACCGCCGGCTCTAGAGTGGTCGCTCGTAGAAGCGGGTGTCCACCAGCTCGTCCGGGCGATAGCGCTTCACCGGCCGAAAGCCCATCGAGTCGTACAACTTCTGCGCGGCAAGCATGTCGTCGAGCGTCCCGAGTCGTAGAGTACGGTAGCCACGCTGCCGAGCGCCGTCGATGAGCGCCGTGAGAAGCGCTCGCCCCACGCCGCGCCCACGCCACGCGGCGTCCACGAACATCCGCTTCACCTCGCCCGACGCGTCGTCCACCGAGCGCAGCGCGCAGCACCCGATGCCAACCTCCTCGGCCACCGCGATCCAGAGCCCACCACGTGGCGGGACGTACGGGCCGGGCAGCGCTGCCGCATCCGCGTACACGTACTCGACGCCGGCCGTCGTCGCGCGTGCATCGCCGTGCGCGATGACCAGCCGTCGCACTTCGTCGACCTCCCACGCGCTGCTGACTTCGCGAATTACGAAGCCATCGCGCGCCGGCTCACCCATGCCATCGCACTGCGGCGCGCCACACCCACCAGATGAGAAGTCCCTGCAACGGCAGCCGCGCCACCAGTGCGGCCTGATACGCACGCGACGCGTGCGCGTGGTGCGCACCGATCAGCATCTGCACGTTCGCGGGAAAGACGGCGACGAGCAGCGCGATCAACCCCCAGCCGGCGAGCACGCGAGTCATCGGGAGGAGAATGCCGGCGCCACCAAGGATCTCGAACACGCCGCTGATGAGCACGAGCAGCAGCGGCGCCGGAAGCCACGTGGGCATGATCTGCACGTACGGCTGCGGCCTGATCAGGTGGAGGAGTCCGGCGATGATGAAACCGATGCCGATCAGCCACAGCGAAATCGATGGTCGCGTCGCTGGCGCGAGCTCGGTGATGGTCACTCCGCGACGGATGACTCTCCTCCGTGTTCCTGCGCCGACGTCCGCTCCTCCTGGCTGAAGCTTGCGGTCAGTCCGTCGAGCGCGTGGACGACCTCCTTGAGCCGTGCCATCATCTCGACTGCTTCCGGCGGAAGCTCGTCTCCTTCCGCGTCCGCTCGCGCGACGAACGCCTCGAGCTCACGAAGCTGTGACACCAACCCGTCGCGGCCTGCGTTGCCGTCCGTACTGCTCGCCTGTTCACTCACGTCGTGCTCGGCCTCGATATCGGGATCGTGTCAGGATGCTGCGCTGCCATCAACGTCTGCCGTCCTTCCCATCGTTCGCCTGGCTCGACGACGATTGGCTCCTGCACCGCACCAGCTTCGACGCACAGCATGCGACGGTCGCCGCCAGCCTCCATGTCGGCGAGCGCGGCGCCCCGCTCCGGGCCCGGGTTCCAGACGATCACGTCTCGAAAGCCTGCGGTCACGAGAACGGTGGTGCGTGCGGCGTCACGCACGACCAGTCGCCGCGGTGCGTCCACGTAGACGCGATCGATCTCGCCGGCGATGCGGACGCCCTCGTCCACGTCCACGCGGAGCACGCCAGGCACCGACGACTCGCGATACCGCACCCCGTGTAGCCCCTCGATCTCGGCCTGTCCAACGTCGCCGACGAGAAGATAGGTGTGCAGCGCACTCGTGAACGAGAAGGCGCGGCTGCCCACGTTGCGCACCCCCAGCGCGACCGAGAGCCGGTCGCCGCCGACCTGCACCCCGAGTATCGCGACAAACTCCGCGGGCCAGATGGCGCGCGTCGCCTCGGTGCTCTCGAGCTGCAGTGTCGCCGATGCGATCCCGGCATCCTCCGCTGCATCAACAACTTCTGGAAGGAGCTTCCACTCCGCCGTACGCGCGAAGCCGTGACGCGGCAGCGGCCCTTCCGCGGCGAACTGCGGAAAGATCACCGGGATGCCTCCACGGATGGCCGCGCCGGCGCGATACTCCGAGCGCTCGCTGAGGAAGAGCCGCTCCTCGCCGGTACCCGCCGGCCGCCACGACGTGACGTGTGCGCCGTGCAGG
Organism: Gemmatimonadota bacterium; assembly: GCA_043754875.1. Taxonomy (GTDB): domain Bacteria; phylum Gemmatimonadota; class Gemmatimonadetes; order Gemmatimonadales; family Gemmatimonadaceae; genus AG11. The sequence continues at coordinate 277 of JAYUTY010000270.1, read as the reverse complement.
TACACCTCTGCCAGCGCCCCATCGCGCGAGCGGAGCACGACCTTCTCGAGTCCGCCCCCTCCCGGAACGATTTGCCGGCCCGAGTACGATTGCCGCCCGGGGGCGTGCTCCTCGGAGGCGCCGCTCAACCGAGGTACCGTCGCGCGAGCTGCTCCAGGCGGTCGTCTCCGTCGGCGCGGGCACGCGCGAGGATCGCCTGCACGTGACTTCGCAGCTTCGGCTCGCCCCAGTAATAGCCGGTCGCGACCTCGGCGCTCTCTGTCTCGCCGGCACGCGC
>JAYUTY010000269.1:0-4881 GCA_043754875.1 Gemmatimonadota bacterium | reverse complement strand
CTCAAGTCATCGATCCATGGTGGCGTCGCGAGCTAGTCGTCACCCCACAGAACGCGCTGGTCGCGGTGGTGACGATGGTGGCGATCGCGGTGGGCGCGACGGTGCTGCTGCTCCGCTAGCACCCCACGGTGCTCCTGTCGTAGCTCGACGGCTCGTGCCCCTGCGGAACACGCAGGGGCACGAGCTCGTTCAGGGGGCATGGCCGAACACACGCTCCGCTCCACGCTGCACCTCGCGCTGCCGCGCGAGCACGTCTTCGCCTTCTTCGCCGCGGCGGAGAACCTCGAGCGCATCACGCCACCGGAGCTGGCGTTCAAGATCCGCACGCCGCGCCCAATCGTGATTCGCGAGGGCGCGCTGATCGACTACACGATCGGCCTCCACGGGATCCGGATGCGCTGGCGCACGCTGATCGCGCAGTGGGTACCGAACGAGTACTTCGTCGACGAGCAGCTGAAGGGACCGTATGCGCAGTGGATCCACCGGCACAGCTTCCGCGACGACGGGGTCGGTGGGACGATCATCGAGGACGAGGTGCGATACCGGCTGCCCTTCGGCGCGCTCGGCGACCTCGCGCACGTGCTCGTCAAGCTCCAGCTCCGCCGCATCTTCCGGTATCGCACGTCGCGCGTACGCGAGCTGCTCGGAGTCGCGGCTCCATCCAGCCCGGCAGAAGAGCCCCGGTTCGACTGAGATCGCAGGTCGGCATCTTCAGGGGTCCCCGTCTTGCTCCGGGCGGTGGCAACACACGCATGGGAGCGACACGATGGCCACGACAGACACGACCGTGATCAAGATCGACTCGGCGCACTCGCCGACAGGGCCCGATGGGGAGAAGTATCTCGCGAGCGGCAAGAGCATCGCGATGCGCATGTGGGAGCAGCTCGAGCCTGCGGACGCGAAGCCGGCGTCTCGACGCGACTATGAGACGATCGGCTACGTGTTGGCCGGACGCGCTGAGCTGCATGTGGAGGGGCAGGTGGTGCTGCTGGCGCAGGGGGCGTCGTGGGTAGTGCCGAAAGGTGCGGAGCACACCTACAAGGTGCTCGAGCCATTCTCGGCGATCGAGGTGACGCACCCACCCTATCAGGTGCACGGGCGCGCGGACTGAGCAGCCCGGAGAAGGATTGAAGAGGCGCACCCGCGAGGGTGCGCCTTTCGAGCATTGAGGAATCTTTCGTTTGCTCTCTTGACAAAAAGCGAGTGATAATGCGTATTGGCAACTGCCAATGCGTATTAGCAAACGACGGGTCACTGCGGTCGAGGTCGCCAAGCAGGCGGGGGTGTCACAGCCCACCGTCTCACTCGTGCTGTCAAAGAACCCCAAGGCGCGGGTCGCTCCCGAGACACGCGCCCGCGTGCTCAAGGCGGCGGAAGAGCTCGGCTACCGCCCGAACCGTCTCGCCCAGGGACTCGTCGGGCGACGCTCGTTCGCGCTCGCCGTCATCGTCCCCGGACTCGGCAATCCGGTGAACGCCGCCATCATCTCCGGCGCCGAACGCGTCGCCACGCAGGCAGGGTACGCGGTGCTCCTCTGCGAGACGGGGGAGGTGAGCGTTGGTCAGCATCTCCGCGCACTCGCCGACCGGCAGATCGACGGCGTCATCATCGCCGGAATCGCGGAGACGGAGCTGGCCGAGGCTGACCTCGCGCGGCTCAACGTCGTGCTGGTGAACCAGACGTCGTCGACCTTCTCCACCATTCAGGACGATTCGCTTGCGGCGGGCACGCTCGCGGCGGAGCACCTCCTGGCACTCGGGCACCAACGGCTGGCCTTCATCGGCCCCGTCTCGTCGGCCTCGGTGTTCCGCCTGCGCGAGCGCGGCTACGCGACGGCGCTCCGCGCGGCCGGGTTCGACTCGGCGAGCGAGTGGTGGCAGCGCGCGGAGCCCACGGTGGCGGGGGGATTGGCAGGCATGAATGCGCTGCTGGCGCTCTGTGAGCAGCCAACCGCCGTCTTCTGCGCCAACGACCTGATCGCGCTCGGCGCGCACAAGGCCTGCGCGCTCGCGCGGGTCATCGTGCCGAGGGACGTGTCGCTCCTGGGATGCGACGACATCGATCTCGGTACGCTCGTGACGCCCGAGCTCAGCTCGATCAACACGCCGAAGCGGGAGCTGGGCGCCCGCGCGGTCCGCCTGCTGCTGCGTCGCTTCGAAGGCGACGCCCCGGCGCCACTGACGACGCAGACGCTGCCGGTGAAGCTGGTGCTGCGCGGCACGACACAGCGTCCGGGAGCGAGCGCATGAAGCGCCTGCTCGTGCGGCTGCTCGTGATCGCCTGCGTGTTGGTCGCGCTCTCATATGCCGCGGTGTTCGTCGTGACGCCGACGCCGGCATGGGCGGCGTGGACGCTCGCCATCGGCGCGAATGGCATCATCATGACGTTGATGGCGATCGGCGCGGTGCGGCACGACCGGCTTCCGCGCTCGCTGGCGTGGACGTTCGTGGGGCTGTTCGTGCTGTGCGCCGGCGCCTTCGTGATCGCGCTCGCGCTCCCGGCGAACGAAGGGGCGAACGGACCACTGCTGCTCGGACTGCCGCTTCGCACCGCGATCGTGCTGTACTCGGTGGGAGTCGTGCCGATCGCCGTGCTCCCGCTCGCGTACGCGCTCACCTTCGAGTCGTCGACGCTCAATGCAGACGACCTCACCCGGGTGCGCGCCGCGTACGAGCGGGTACGGGCAGCGCACACCGGAGAGCAGGGGTGAGCGGCGTGGGCGTCGAGTTGCTGCTCCAGAGCGCGATCCCGCGACTCGCATCCTCGGGGATCGTCGCGATCGCGATCGGCTACTTCCTGATCGTCGCGGCGATCGCCACCTGGGCGACGCGGCGCACGCGGAGCGCGAGCGACTTTTTCGTCGCCGGGGCCGGGGTTGGACTCTGGACGCTGGCGATCGCGAAGATGGCCGCCACCCTGTCCGGCTTCGCGTTCATTGGCGGGCCGGGGCTGGTCTACACGATCGGCATCGGCGCGGTGTTCATCATCCTGCCGGGTGCGCTCAGCAATGCGCTCGGCGCATGGGTGCTGGCGAAACGGATGCGGTTGCTGGGCGAGGCGCGTGGGCTGTTCACGGTGCCCGACGCGATCGGTGCGCGCTACCGCTCGCGGTTGGCGCAGGGGCTCGCGGCGGTGGCGGTGCTGATCGCCGTCGTCGGCTACATCGCGACGAACCTGCTCGCGCTCGGACTCGTGATCGACGCGATCTTCGGCACGGGAATCCCGCTCGGGATCTGGATCGGGACGGCGGTCATCCTCGCGTACTCCGTTGCCGGTGGCATCCTTGCCGGCATCTACACGGACGTCTTCCAGGGCTCGGTCATGGCGCTGGCGTCGGCGATCGTCTTCGCCTTCGCGCTGAAGAGCGGAGGTGGGATGTCGCGGCTCTCGCACACCGTGATGAGCGCCGACGCGGCGTTTCTCGGTCCGTGGGGGAAGATCGGACCGATCGCGGCGATCTCCTTCTTCTTCGTCTTCGGGGTCGGCTCGCTCGGGCAGCCGCACGTCGTGCACAAGTTCTACATGCTGCGCGATCCGCGGCAGCTCAAGTGGTATCCGCTCCTGATGACGGTGGCGCTCGCGGTGACGCAGCTGCTGTACGTCAGCGTGGGTGTGGCGATGAAGGGGCTCGTCGTCGCCGGTGCGATCGGGCCGCTCGCCAAGGCGGACCAGGCAACGCCGCAGTTCCTGCTGCACTACACGCCGACGCTGGTGGCGGGACTCGTCTTCTCGGGAGTCGCCGCGGCGATCATGGCGACGGTGAACTCCTTCATGAGCGTCGGTGCCGCGGCGCTCACGCACGACCTCCCGATCGCCTTCGGCTCCCGCGTCAGCGATGAGCTCAGGTGGGGGCGCATCAGCACCGTCGTGCTCGCGCTCGTCGCCGCGGGCGTCGCCCAGGTGTCGGGAACGCTCGTCGCCTTCCTCGGCATCTTCGGCTGGGGACTGTTCGGCTCGACGATCGTGCCCGCGCTCGCCATCGGCCTGAACTGGAACGGGGCAACTCGCGCCGGCGCGATCGCGTCGATCGCCACCGGGCTCACGGTGACGCTCATCGGCGAGACGCTCGGCTACTTCAAGCTCTACGGCCTGCCGACCGGCGTGTCGGTCTCGGCGCTCGCGCTCGTGCTCTCCCTGCTCGTCTTCTTTGCCGTGTCATGGCTGACGCGCGCCAGCGCGCCGATGTCGATCGACGATGATATCCGGCTCGTGATGGACGCCTAGCGATGCCTGCCATGCGTCATCCCCTCGACACGGGCTAGCGAGCCCACGCCTGAACCACCTGTCGCCGGACAGCGCGACGCGCCGTTCCACACGCGTCGACCACTTCGGCGGCTTCACCCTCCCGTGCCTGCAGTCGCTCCACTACCCCTCAGGAGACTGGACCATGTTCCGATTCATCATGACGCGAGCCGTGCGCACCATGGCGATGCTGCTGGTGCCTACGGTCTGCGCGTTCGCGCAGTCGTCAGGTCGCATCGTCGGCCGAGTGACCGATGCGCAGGGCGCCGGCATTTCCGGCGTGCAGCTCATCGCCTCGCCGGCCGGCCTCTCAGCCACGTCGGCCGACGACGGCCGCTACGTCATTCGCAGCGTGCCTGAGGGCACCGAGTCGATCCGCGCCTACCGCTTCGGCTTCAAGGCGAAGAGCATTGGCGCCGTGGCCGTGACCGCAGGGAAGGAGACGTCGCTCGACATCCAGCTCGAAGCGGCAAACGTGCAGCTCGGCGGCGTCGTCACGTCGGCGTCGCGACGCGTGGAGAAGATCACCGACGCACCGGCGACGATCACGCGCCTGGACGAGGCGCAGATCGCCAACAGCATCGGCAACTCGTTCGCGTCGGCGTTGAAGGAAGTGAAGGGACTCGAGTTCATCCAGAC